>JAZFYK010000187.1:0-2509 GCA_036443505.1 Gammaproteobacteria bacterium
AGGTCGACACGCAGGAACTCGAAACTCATGACAAACGATTCGACGTAGTTGACAAGGTCGTCATGCGTAATCTCGACGTACAGGCGATCGCCGTCCGCTCGATACCGCTCCTCGTACCGCATCTGGGCCGACTGGGGATACCCCTCAGCCTCGCCTCGCGTATCTACGAAACCTTCGCCAACGTCGACGGTATCGATCACGAGCACATCGCCCTCGTAGCGACCCACGGACCGGCCCAGATGTGGATGATCGGCCACCGTGTAGGGAGCATCCTCCGGACTGAGCTTGGGGTCCATTGGCACGCGCCGCTTGACGTCCATATACTCGAAGTTGATCTCCACCTCATCATCGTGCAGCCGAATTTCAAACGGCGGGTCGGGGATGCCGATGACATTGGTCAAACTGGCAGGCTTGCACCCTAGATCGGGATCGTCCCTCAGCGGCACATAGTCGGCGACGGCCGCCTGGCCCGCCGGCGTCAATCCCACCGGCGGCCGCACCGCGCCCAATTGCAACCAGTTGCCGTCCAGCTCGCTACGCTCGGCCGAAGCGACTGGAATCCCAAGCGCAATCCCGAAGAGGACGAGGCGCAGCCGAGTGTGCAGGCAATTCATCACCGGTCCGGCGCTTCGCATTCGAGCTCGATACCGCTGACGAGCGCCTCACGAAATGCCGCGTAACCACAGTCTCGAATCGTCGAGCCGTCGGGAAGAATCATGCTCCTCGCATAACCGACGTGCTCGAGACGCCGGCTCGGCAGCAAGGTAATCGTCAGTTCATCTCCTACCGTGATCCGGTCAACATCAACGCCGCGCCGAATGAGGTCGTTCCTGGTGCCCCATTCGACCAGCCAATGGGAAACGGTCCCGTCTTCCTCAACGACATCCAACTCCAGTTGAGTGTGAGGATTTCTGAGGTGAAATGCGGTGAGCGTGCCCGTGATGTCGTGAGCCGCATCCCGGATAAAATTTCCACTCACTGAATGGTGAGTCAGGGCCGTCTGGGCGCTCAGGCACAAAGCACCCGCAAGAGTCATGCTATAGGTCAGTCGTGCAAACATCGATGTCTCTCTCCCCTCTCTAATTCCAGCTTGACCTTGCCGGATCCCGATAGCGTACGCACTAACAACCCGCGAAGGGAAGCCCGTTCGGCCTAGCATACGTTATGTGCATGGCTCAGTAACGCCATCTAGCGCCTTTCTTCTATAAATTCTAGAATCAGCGCCATACCTATTTCGCACTGGCGGGAATCCCAACATCGAAGCAGTTATGATGAATGAAACAACACCGACACCCTACAATCGGCTATCGGACGCGGGAACCCTGGAGCGCGACGAAGTACATAGGACAGTTAACATTACGGATCACGCAGCGTAAATCCACGTGATCCGCCGGAGGAGCGTTATCTCATGCGAGCCAAAGAAATGATCCTGTTGACGGCAGGTCTAGCTTCCTTGATCGTCGGCTCGTCTTCGCTCGCCCATCACGGAAGAGCATCCTATACAAACGAGACGATCACTCTACAGGCTACTGTGACGGAGTTTCGCTTCATCAATCCGCATGTGCAGATCTATTTCGATATCAAGAATGACGCCGGTGAAACCGAAGCCTGGCAAGGCGAGCTAACTGCACCGAATAAGTTGGCCAGGGGCGGCTGGACAAAACAGACGCTGCAACCCGGAGACGAGATTGTGATTACCGGTCGTGCTGGCCGAAACCGCGGGCACTCCGTAGCGATCAATGAAATCATCATGCCTGACGGGGCACCGATCCCCCTGTGGGAAGTCCTCGATTAGGCTTGCGTGAGATCGGCACGACGGGACTACCCTGAAGCGAGGAGTGCCTAAGATGAGCCGCGCAAAGATTTGGATACTGGCAGGGCTGGTTACGATCGGCTTTTCATCGACCGCAATCGCACAGTTCGGGACGGGTCAGCCCACCAATCTGGAGCCCTTGGAGAATGGACCCGCTCCCGATCGCGATCTCCGCGGCGTATGGACGCGAGTCAGTCCCCCGGGTGCGTTTCGCAGCGGCGCTACCTGGACACAGGAGCCACCGAAATTAACGGCGTGGGGACAAGCGCGTTTCGACACCGCAAAAAACTCTAACGCCGGTGGGTTCGCGCTCGGGGAGACCAACGATCCGGTACTGACTCGGTGCTACCCACCGGGCGTTCCGCGGGTGTATTTTCACCCATATCCTTTCGAGATCGTCTACACCGCCAAAGAGACGATCATGCTTTACGAGTACGATCACACGATTCGTCGCATCTACACCGACGGTCGCCCGAACCCGGAGGATCCGGTCGCTCTATGGCTCGGGAATTCGGTCGGTCGCTGGGAGAACGACACGACCTTCGTGGTAACCACCGTCGGTATCGATGAACGGACGTGGATGGATCGCTCCGGTTACCAGCACAGCGATCAGTTGCGTGTCACCGAGGAATTCCGTCGCATCGACAAGCTGAACCTGGAGATCGATATCACGATGGAAGATCCCATTGCGCTGGC
>JAZFYK010000188.1:0-2876 GCA_036443505.1 Gammaproteobacteria bacterium
CACAACCTCGACTGGTATACCGACGCGCCGGGCGATTTAACGGAGTTCGGGATTCCGCCCGAGGCTTTCGTGATCGGCTGCGTCGCGAGCATACGGCGGCGGAAGGGAATCGAGTACCTCGTCGATGCGCTGGCCGAGCTGCCGGAAGACTGGCGGGCTCACCTGCTTCTCGTCGGCGAGATGGATGCGCCGTACCTGGACAAGCGGATCGCCGCGAGCCCGGTAGCCGACCGAATCCACAAGACCGGCCGTCGTGCCGATGCGCCGTCCCTGAGCGCAGCCTGTGATGTCTTCGTTTTGCCGTCGATCAGACGCGAGGGCCTGGCGCGCGCGTTGATCGAAGCGATGGCCTACGGCATTCCGCCGATCGTCACTGACTGCGGCGGCAGCCCGGAACTCGTCGTCGACGGCGTCAGCGGCTTCGTTGTCCCGGTGCGCGACAGCCGGGCCATCAGCAATGCGATTCGCCGCTTGCATGAAGACCCTGCGTTACGCGACCGTATTGGCGGGGCAGCACGCCGTCGTATCGGCGAAGCGTTCCGGATCGAGGACACGATTGAACAGACAATCGCGCTGTACCGGAGCCTCGTCGATCACTGATCGACGTTTGGCGCGTCGGCCCATTCATGACCCAGTGCGCATCCCTACGTTGCGGCCAATGTGTATACTTACCCGGATCTATGGGCAGACTCCTCGCAACCTGGGTGATATTGGCCGCGGCCGGTAGGGCGCTTGCGCTCGAGCTCCCTCTCTCGGCCGATAGCCACGTCGTCGGTAAGGACGCTGTGCTCATAGCGACCTATGAGGATACATTCGTCAAGATCGCCCGCGCCTACGACCTCGGTTTTCAGGAGTTGGTCCAGGCTAACCCCGGTGTCAGTCCCTGGCTCCCGGGAGAGGGCACAAAAATCGTTCTGCCGACCCGGTTCGTGCTTCCCCAGACGCCGCGGATAGGGATCGTGATCAACCTCCCGGAACTCAGACTCTACTATTTTCCCGATGGCGATTCGGGTCGGGTCATTACCCACCCCATCAGTATCGGTCGGATGGAGTGGCGTACGCCCTTAGGACTGACCGAGATTTACAGCAAGGCAGAAAATCCGAGCTGGTATCCGCCCCAATCGATTCGTGACGAACGCGCGGCCCAGAACAGGCCGTTAGCGGCGGTCGTGCCGCCGGGCCCCGATAACCCGCTCGGCAAGCATGCGATGCGGCTTGCCATCCCGGGCTATCTGATTCACGGTACCAACATGCCGGCCGGCGTCGGTATGCGTGTTACCCACGGCTGCATTCGCATGTTCCCCGAGGACATCGAGGCCTTGTATGACGATGTGCCGGTGGGCACGCCCGTACGGATTGTCAATCAACCCGTTAAGCTCGGCCGCAGTGGCAGCGATTACTATCTGGAGGCGCACCCGCTTCTGGACGAGGCACTTCAGGACGATGAGGCTTCGATCATGACCGAGCTAACGCGTGCTTACGTCGCCGCGATCGAAGAAGGTCAGGGGGATCGTTTCAACTGGGAGATGGCTGAGCGCGTGGTCGTAGACTCTCGCGGCGTCCCACAGTTTATTTCGTCCGACGGCCCGCTGTAACGGGCGATTCACGAACCGCTTCGTTCGTCTAAGCGGTTTCCATCACACAAATAAACGCCGTTGGCAGATGTGCCAACGGCATCTATTCGGTGCGTTGTTCGTTACTTCGCAGTCGTTGCTTCGAACATGCGATCGACCTTCTCATTGGTCGCATCGCAGCAGGCTTGAGCCGCATTGGCTGCGGAGAGAGCTTGATTCGCGGTGCTCTGGGCGCCTGATGCCATTTGCCGCGCTTCGCCTGCCTGGCGTTGGGCATCTTCTGCCGCGCTTTGAGCGTTCTCTGCGATTGCCCGAACATCATCAAGGTCGCCCGAGCCGGTTGTTGCGCATCCAGTGGCAATGACCAGTACGGCAAAGAGCGCGCCTAGCTGGAGTTTTCTGAACATAGAGTATCCCCTGACTTAAATGACAAACCGTGCGCAATTATTTCCTAAAGCGCGCAACACTGCAATTAAGAAGGCAATCTATGTTGCCAAAAAAAATAATGCAATTCGATAAATCTTCGATCCGCAGGCTGCGCCTTCGAGGCAGGTTGTGTCCGTCTGCGCAGAGTAGCCTCTGCGACGAATCCGTGGGGCTGCAGTAGCGTTTCTCTGGAGCTGACGGTTGACCTCAACGAGGGACTGTATATAGTATCAGTAACTGATTTTATATACAGTCATCGACATGCAGAATCTAACCCCCAGACAGCAACAAATTTTGCTTTTAATTCAAAATGTTATAAGAGAAACTGGCATACCGCCTACCCGGGCCGAGATTGCCGAGGCACTGGGTTTTCGTTCCGTGAATGCCGCTGAGGAGCATCTGCGAGCCCTGGAACGCAAGGGTGCCGTCGAGTTGTTGCCGGGCATTTCTCGGGGTATTCGGCTCAAGGACGCTATACGGGAACAGCTCGGTTTGCCATTGGTGGGAAGAGTGGCGGCAGGAGAACCCATTCTTGCCGAGGAACATATTGAGGCCCGTTATCAGATCGATCCGGGGATTTTCAGCGCTGAGCCGCATTTCCTGCTCCGGGTACAGGGCATGAGTATGCGGGATGCGGGCATATTGGATGGCGATTTAGTGGCGGTACGTCACTCACCCGAGGTGAGGAATCGGCAAATCATTGTCGCCCGCTTGGAAGATGAGGTCACGGTTAAGCGCTACCGTCAGGAAGGGCATCAGGTTTGGTTGATGCCGGAGAACCCGGACTTTGACCCCATCCAGATAGATCTCAGGAAACAGTCTCTGACCATAGAAGGCGTGGTGGTGGGCGTGGTTAGGAATACCATATAGAGAATA
>JAZFYK010000189.1:0-7141 GCA_036443505.1 Gammaproteobacteria bacterium
ACCCTCGTCCTGCGCATAGGCAAGAAGCGTCGCGGGTGGGTCGCGATCCGCGACGATGGCCGGACGATCCCTGCGCAGGATGCCTGCCTTCTCGAGCGCAACGGCTTCTCGCGTGTCGCCGAGCCAGGCCTGATGATCGAGATCGATGCTCACGATCATGCTCGCGTCCGGATCGAGCGCGTTCACCGCATCCAGCCGCCCGCCGAGACCCACCTCGAGTAATGCGATCTGGACGCCCCGGTTCGCGAATTCGGCGATCGCGGCCACGGCCGAATACTCGAAGTAGGACAGCGTCACATCGCCGCGCGCCACATCGATCGCCCTGAAGATCGCGATGAGCGCATCGTCGGCTGCCTCCTGGCCGTCTACGCGCAGCCGCTCGTTGAATCGCCACAGATGGGGAGACGTAAATGCCCCGACCCGGTAACCGGCTTCGAGGTAGATGCTCTCGAGTATCGCGACGCAGGAACCCTTACCGTTGGTACCACCGATCGTGATGATGCGATAAGGCGGCCGCTCCAATCCCATGGCCGCCAGCACTTCTTTGATGCGACCCAGGCTGAGATCTATTTTCTTCGGATGGAGTGTTTCGAGCCAGTCCAGCCAGTCCTCCAGAGTAGAGAACCTGGGCGATGGATCCGCACGGCTAGCCCCCATATGGCGTCATGACGGTGGCGGGCGATCCGTCAGCTTGGCCAGGAACTCGGCGACCGTATCTCGAGCCTGGCGCCGGTCCACGATCATGTCGAGCGCGCCTTTCTCCAGCAGAAACTCAGATCGCTGGAAGCCCTCGGGTAGCTTCTCGCCGACGGTCTGCTCGATGACGCGCGGTCCGGCGAAGCCGATCAGGGCCTTGGGCTCGGCGAGATTGATGTCACCGAGCAGTGCGAGGCTCGCGGATACGCCGCCCGTCGTCGGATCGGTCATGAACGAGACGTACGGCAACCCGGCCTCCGCCAGCTCCGCCAGCGCGGAACTCGTCTTCGCCATCTGCATCAGCGAGATCAACGCCTCTTGCATGCGCGCGCCACCGCTCGCCGTAAAACAGATGAATGGCCGTTTGTGCTCGATGCAGTAGCGCACGCCGCGGACGAAACGCTCGCCCACGACGGAGCCCATCGATCCTGCCATGAAACGAAACTCGAAAGCGGCGACGACAACTGGAATGGCTTTCAGCGTCCCCGCGAACACGACAAGCGCATCCAGCTCACCGGTGTCTTTCTGTGCCTGGTTCAAGCGATCTCGATAACGCTTGCTGTCGCGAAACTTCAGAGGATCCTGCGGCTCGAGCTTCGCCGCGATCTCGTGGCCGGAATCCGGATCCAGGAACATCTCCAAACGTTCTCGTGCACCCACTCGCATGTGGTACTCGCACTTCGGGCAGACGAGAAGGTTGCGTTTGAGTTCGGCTCGGTAGAGCTGCGCGGAACAACTGCTGCACTTCACCCACAGCCCTTCGGGAACCGAGCGCTTTCGCTGCTCGGTCTTGATCCGCGAGGGCATCAGCTTGTCAAACCAACTCATGGGCAACACACAGGCTGTGGGGGCAGGGAATGATAACGAAAACGTCGCACGTACACATCGCGGCCAGGCGGCCGCTCCCGCCTCCTTCGATTATCCAATGCCATCGTAGGAGTTGGCGGCGCGTACCGGAAGATTGAAATGTTCAGGGTAGGCCACATCCATGAGCGTCAGTCCCTGCGATGGTGCGGCCACTCCGCCCTGAGTTCGATCACGGCTGGCAAGAACCTCGGCGGCCCAACTCCGCGACGCCTGACCCGTGCCGATCTTGACGAGCACACCGACGAAGTTGCGGACCATGTGCTGCAGGAATGCGTTCGCCGTAAATTCCAGGGCGATCAATGAATCATGCCGCTGGATGCCGACCGAGATGAGACGGCGCATGGGCGTGGAAGACTGGCAGCCGGCCGCCCTGAAAGCCGAGAAATCGTTCTCACCGAGCCATGCGGCAGCCGCCGCCGTCATCGCCCCACAGTCCAGTGAATCGCGCAACCACCACGTTCGCCGTCGCGAGAGTGCGGAACGACTACCGAGCTGCTGGAGCAGATAGCGATACCGTCGCCACAGCGCTGAGCGACGGGCATCGAAGTCAGGCTGAACCTCTTTGACCCATTGGACGGCGATATCCGCGGGAAGATTGGCATTGATACCCAGTAGCCATTGACGCGGCTCGCGGCGCGCCTCGGTATCGAAGTGAGCGATCTGCTGAGCCGCGTGTACGCCTGCGTCCGTACGACCCGATCCTGAGACCGAAACTGGATGATCGGCGACCTCGGCGATCGCGAGGGCCAGTAGTTCCTGAACGCTGCGGCTGTCGCGCTGCGACTGCCAGCCGACGAAGTCCGTACCGTCGTATTCCAGGCCGAGAGCGATGCGCACTGGTCAGGCCACAGCCAGCCTAGCAGGCTGCTAGAGGCCGTCGATGAGGGTCTGGGCTTCTTGCTGCTGACCCGGATCCCCTTCCACCACGACTTCTTCAAGGATGGCGCGCGCGCCGTCCGAGTCACCCATGTCCACGTACGCTCGGGCCAGGTCCAACTTCGTGCCGACCTCGGTCATGGTCATCGTGCTCGGATCCAGGAGACCGCTCTGATCCGACGTGGTGTCGAGGTTAAGATCCGTCTCCGTGCCGGCCAATACGTCGGAGCCAACGGTCTGTGCAACAGGTTCTGCCACCGTATCGTCATCTCCCAGCGCCGACACGAGATCGTCGAGGTCGAGAGCGATACCGGTCGCCGTACCGTGGGTCTCAGTCTCAGCCGCGCTCTCTTCGAGCACTTCGTCTACCCCCGACGACGACAGGATGTCAGCGTCGGCCAGACCCGCGAGGGTCCCGTCTTCCAGACCCAGATCCTCAAGAGTGATCTCTGCCGATTGGTCCCCTGTGCTCTCGAGGGAATCACCCAGGTCGGCGCCGACGGACTCGAAGCCAGTCACCTCAACCGATGGCTCGGCCGGCATGTTAAGCGTCGCCGAGTCCTCAGTCGCGGCCAGGATATCCGCATCCAGATTCGGTGAAGTTGCATCGTCGACGCCGTCCGGGCGCTCGAATATCGCCGTCTCCAGGCCGGCCAGGGTCTGCGCGCCGAGATCCAATCCCTGCCCGGCGGAGTCGTCAGTATCGCCCGCCTCAAGACCGAGGCCGGTGCCATCGTCGCCGCCGGCGTCCAGATCGAATGCCATATCGAGTGAGGGCGACTCGCCGGCCTCGAGATCGACGTCCACGGCACCGGCGGACGCGGTAGCCGCGGAAAATAACGCATTGTCGGGGCAGATCTGCTTGCCCATGATGACGACCTTGTCCCATTCGGAGTCGGGACCGGAGCCAATTTCCGCTCGCAGCGCCTGTGCCGTGTCCACGAAGGATTCCTTGTTGCCCCAGACGAAGAAGACCTCCAGCAACTTGAGCTTCAGGTCTCGGCGACCGGGATCGACGACCAGCGCCTTCTCGACCAACTCAGCCGCCTGGTCATAGAGGCCGTAGGCCATGTGAAAGTCTGCCTCCGCGACCGGATCCGCTTGTTCGAGGTTGATGAGCGTTTGGCTCGAAATCGTGTCGTCGAACGACGGTTGTTCATCGGGTTTGCCGATCGTCATCGTTCTTGAGATCGACGCCGAGCCATCACCGGGCGCCAGGGTCGGCTCCGGGTCCGGCCCCGGATCCAGGGCAGGATCGAGCTCCGACGTCAACATTTCCTCCAACGTCGGATCCAACAGCGGCTCCATCGTCGGCTCGGGATCAGGCTCGGGCTCGAATACCTCTCCGAGCTCCGGCATCGGCTCAGAAGCCGCCGGCTCGACGGACTGCTCCTCAACGAGGAAGCCCGGCTCATCGCTCTCGACCGGCTGACGCAGACGTCCGGTCGCGACGAGCGTATCGACCGCGCCTTCAAGCTCCGTGTCCAGCGAGTCCGAGTCCCATTCGCCCGGGGCATCGCCGGCGTCCGGTTGACGACGGCGCAGGAATAACATCGCCGTTCCGGCCAGGGCGATCAGCCCCACGCCGATCAACAGGATCGGGCCCGTCAACCAGCTTATGCCCTGTGTCAATCCACCGAGAGTTTCTGTCAATCCACCGAATAGATTCGACAACCAACCTCGGAACTGTGTCCACCAACCGAGCATTCGGGAGGTCAACGAGGGTTGACTCGGCGTCGTGACGACCCGGGTCGCGGCTGCGGACGGCGCGACCACGGCAGGCTCCGATATCACGGGCGTCGTCTCGGGCAGCGGCACTGCTTCGTCGGCGAAGAGCGCCTCGGATTCAAGATCGACACCCGCCTCGGCGAATAGCTGAGAGTCGGGGATCGGATCGGCTGGCCGGGACTGGACATCCTGGGCCGCCGCGAGCTGTGTCTGCAGGTCCTGTAGCTGCTGATCTTTGATCTCGAGCAGTCGCCGATTGTAATCGAGCTCATCGCGGACCATATTGAGCTCGCCTTCTAACTCGGCGATTTCCGTCGTCGTTGCCGCGACGCTACCGCCGGAGGCCGTCGCGGTATCCGCGGTGCTGGCGGGAGTCACGAGTCGAAGACGCGCCGGCTGCTCGGCACCGCCACCCTCCCACAACGCGGCCTGCCGCAGCGCTTCGGCCGTCGCCTCCCCGGTAGAGATTGCATCCAGTTCGGCCAACGGCGGAATACGCAGCGTTACGCCTTGGTGCAGCGTGTTCATGTTGCCGCCGAATGCCTGAGGATTGGCGCGATAAAGGGCCACGATCATCTGGTTCATCGTGATGCCCGCGGGCCGATACTGTGCGGCGATGGACCACAGCGTCTCCGCAGGACGAACGGGCCCGTAGCTGCCGCCAGGGAGCGTCGCTGCCGTGGCTCGAATTGGCTCGCCCGTCTGCCGCGGCGGCACTGCTTGAGTGGTCGGCGACGTAGCTCGTACGGCCGGCGGCGCTGCTTGCTCGGTCGGCTGTGCGGATTGCTCGGCCCGCGGCGCTGCTTGCTCGGTCGGCCGTGCGATCGGCTCGAGGGTGGGTCGATTGATGGCGGCCGCCGGCCGGGTCGTGTCGGGTGCGCCGGTCTCGGCGGGCTCAATGGTCCGCGTGGTTTCAGGCACCGGCAGCAATAGGGGTGGATCCAGCAGGACCGTGTATTCGCGCAGCAGGCGTCCTCGCGACCAGCCCACCTCCACCAACACCGTGAGGAAGGGCTCCGAGACGGCTTGCCGTGAGGTCATCAGGATGACAGGGCGCCCGAGATTATTGGTTCCCACTCGAAAGTCTATTCCGCTGAAATAGGCGGGGCGCTCGAGGCCGTAGCGGTCAAAGGTCGCTTGACTCGCTACGCTCACGCGCAGATTGCTGAGCTCCTCGGGTGTTGCGGATACGAGCTGAATCTCCGCTACAAGCGGTTGATTAAGCGCAGAGTTGAGTGTGATGTCACCCAGCCCTAGTGCCCATGCCCCGAGGGGAGTAAGCAGTAGTGTCAGAGCGCCCCAACGTACCGTTGGTGTCATGGAATATCCCCTACCCAATCCGGCCCAGCTCGACGACGCAGAGCGTTTACTGCCAAAGCTGAAAATCTCCTAAAGCGCCGAGCCAAACGATACATTACATAACTTGATTTACCAAAATCTCCGCAATCTGCACGCTGTTCAATGCCGCACCCTTGCGTACGTTGTCAGCGACCACCCACAGATTCAAACCTCGTGGATGGGAAAGATCCTCCCGGATACGCCCGACGTAGACCGCGTCCCGATGGGCCGCGTCAGTCAGAGCCGTGGGATACTCGCCCGGCTCCTGGCCATCCAAAAGAACTATTCCAGGCGCCGAATTTAACAATGTCTGGACCTCCGGAACTGTGACTTTGGTTCGAGTTTCGATATGCAGTGCCTCAGAATGCCCGAAATACACCGGAATTCGGACACAGGTGGGATTTACCATAAGTTCAGGCTCTTCCAGGATCTTGCGGGTCTCCCACACCATCTTCATCTCTTCGTAGGTGTAACCCGTCTCCGTGAGCTCGGCTATCTTGGGTACCGCATTGAAGGCCACGGGCTTTTCCGCCCCGTTACCCACGGCTTGCGCTCCGGCCAGATGGGCGCGACTCTGTTCGGTCAGCGCCTCCATGGCGCTGCGTCCGGCGCCCGATGTGGCCTGATAAGTCGCGACGTTGACGCGCTCGATTCCGACAGCTGCATGTATCGGCTGCAGCACGACAACCATCTGAATCGTTGAACAGTTCGGGTTCGCGATGATCCCGCGGGTCGTGTAATCCGCGATGCGGGCCGCGTTACATTCAGGAACGACCAGCGGAATATCGTCGTCGTTACGAAAGTGAGACGTGTTGTCGATCACGACAGTTCCGGCGGCCGTCGCGCGTGGCACGTGTACCGCCGACACCGAACTGCCTGCCGAGAAAAACGCGAGCTGAGCTTTGCCGAAATCGAAGTCGTCCAGCAGTGCGACCTCGTGCGGCTCATCGCGAAAATCGATACGGCGGCCGACCGAGCGCTGGCTCGCCAGCGGATATAACTTGCCCACGGGAAAGTCGCGCTCCTGGAGTATCCGGATCATGGTCTCACCCACCAACCCGGTAGCTCCGACAACGGCGATGTCATAAGTCTTGGACATGTCAGTCCATCAATTCGAGATGATCGATGTGAATCAGGACTCTTGCTTAACCCCGATCGCCGGGGTTTCAGAAGTCACGTCTGCATTCTGAGCTCGATGCCTCAGATAGTGGTCCATGAGCGTCAGCGCCAACATCGCTTCCGCGATGGGGGTCGCTCGCAAGCCGACACACGGATCGTGACGGCCGGTCGTAACGATCTGCGTAGCGCTTCCTTCACGGTCTACGGTTCTGCCCGGCACCTGGATACTCGATGTCGGTTTCAGAGCGATGCTGACGAGAATATCCTGGCCGGAAGATATGCCGCCAAGCGTGCCGCCGGACGAGTTCTTGGAGAATCCGTCGGGGGTCAGCTCGTCACGGTGCTCGCTGCCGCGCTGCTCCACGCACTTGAAACCGACGCCAAACTCCACGCCTTTGACGGCGTTGATGCTCATGAGGGCATGCGCGATCGCAGCCTCCAGTTTATCGAAGACGGGTTCTCCCAGACCGGGCGGCACGCCGCTCGCCACGATGTTAATGCGCGCACCGATGGAATC
>JAZFYK010000190.1:0-5304 GCA_036443505.1 Gammaproteobacteria bacterium
GTCGGATCGAAACCGGCAGAGGAAAGTGTCTCTATGCCGATTCGGTCCGCTTCATGTTCATTGGCTCGTGTGAAATTGATCTGGCGTTGTGCACTGGCGGCCTGCGCGGCTGTGATGAGGCCGGCCGTCGCGTCGCCGCCCATGTCGGTCGCAGCGCCCAGGAGAACAGCGGCTAACATCGTTGCCAGGGAAATCATGCTCGTACGCTGGCTGTCATAGATGGAACGAGCAATATGACGCTGCGTGACGTGCGCGACCTCGTGCGCCAATACTCCGGCCAACTCGCTTTCGGAGTCGCTCGTGAGTAGCAATCCGGAATTGACGCCTATGTATCCCCCGGGCAGGGCGAACGCGTTGATTGACGGGTCGTCCACTATGAAGAACTCGAAGTCCTGCAATCCGTCGCTCGCGTGTCCCGCAAGTCGAGCGCCGACGCCTTGAATGTATTCCGTGAGCTGCGGATCTTCCATCACGACGCCCGCATTTCTAAGCTGGGCCACGACGCTCCGGCCTAACCGGGCTTCCTGAGTCCTCGTGATGGCCGCGTCCGCCGTGCTGCCGAAGTCGGGCAAGTCGCCACCCTGCGCCGCGGCTGCGCCGCACGCCGTTGCAAGTATCAGAAACGCTAACGATCTCAACATATTGGCCTCGGTTCAGTTGGACTCCGAGCGACCGCCCAATGTTCCGCCAAAGCGTTCGATTCTCTCATGAGTTCTTCACCGGCTCCAAAATGGCGTCCAGGTTCAGCTGATCACAGAACTCCATAAACTCTTCCCGCAGCCCCGAGATATGTAGGCCCGCAGGAATATTAATAAACATCTGCACCGAAAACATAGCTGTCCCAGTATGGGCCGCAGGATAGCTACGGGTAGTCACTTCGCCGATCTCGATATTGCGCTCGGCAAAGAACCCCGCCAGGTGATGCACAATTCCCGGCTCGTCAAGGCACACGACATCGATGGCGTAGGGTAGTAGTTTCTTGCCGAACTTCTTCGGCTCGGTACGCTTGAGCTGAATCGTGAGGCCATTGAGCTCGCCGAACTTGGCGAGGTTCTGTTCCATCCGGCTGACCGTGTGCCAGTTTCCGGACACAAGAAGCAGCATGGCGAACTCCGCTCCGAGGCCGGTCATGCGGCTTTCTCTAATACTGCCGCCACAGTCCAGAATGATCCGCGTAAGATCCTGTACGACGCCCGTGCGATCACCGCCGACGGCAGAGATGACCATGAGCTGTTCCATGCGAAAGATATCCTGCTTAGCAGTCTGCCGGGGTCTTCAGTGTACCCTGATATCGGTGCTCTGCAACGCCTCGGCAGGTATCTCGCGGGCCTCACAGCGCGCCACCGAGTTGCGCCACCCCGAGGCGCCCAGTACCATCGCGACCACTAGGATCGGTGGGAAATGCAGATGTTCGCGGGCAGCACAGTGGCGCTGGTCACGCCCATGGATGCCGATGGCAACATCAACCACGGCGACCTGGCGAGGCTGATCGAGTACCACATCGACTCCGGCACAGAGGCGCTCGTCATTGCCGGGACGACCGGAGAGTCGGCAACCCTTACGCGGGATGAGCACATCGAGTTGATCGATCGTGCTTGTACGCTCGTGGATGGTCGCGTGCCGGTCGTGGCCGGTACCGGCTCGAACTCGACGGCTCAGACCTTGGAACTCTCCAAGGCGGTCGATCAGCTTCCTGTCGCTGCGTTTCTCATCGTCACTCCTTATTACAACAAGCCCGTTCAAGAAGGGCTCTACCAGCATTTTTCGCTTGTCGCGGATGCGGTTCAGCGGCCCGTCATTCTCTATAACGTGCCGGGGCGGACCGGGGTGGATCTCATACCGGAAACCGCAATCAGGCTCGCCGGTCACGGCAATATCGTTGCGATCAAGGAAGCTACCGGAGAGGTTGGGCGCCTGGCGAAGTTGCGAGATGGTTGTGGGCCGGAGTTCGTGTTGTTGAGTGGCGATGACGGTACATCGTGCGAGTTCATGTTGCGTGGCGGTGACGGTTGTATTTCGGTAACGGCGAACGTGGTGCCGGCTCAGATGAGAGGCTTGTGCGATGCCGCTCGCTCGGGTGATCGCGAGACGGCAACACGCATCGACGGGACGTTAAGAGCGCTTCACGAAGCGTTGTTCTTCGAGAGCAATCCGATTCCCGTGAAGTGGGCCGTGGAACAGCTTGGTTACGCGGGGCCGGGGATCCGTTTGCCGCTGACCGGGCTGGCAGCGCAGTATCATGAGGGGCTGCTGGCCGCGATGCGCACGGCAGGGATCGAGGCCGGCAAGTGATCGTGACGAGAGCGCTGCTGATCGGGCTGCTTGCGAGCTGGTGGTTAAGCGGTTGCTCCGGCGATATCGGATTGCGTTGCGAGGATCCGACGCGCTATACGGGTAGTGGGGAGAACCCACCCGTGCGCATACCCGATGACCTCAGTACGCCGGATGAGTCGCAGTCCTTGCGGATTCCTGCGCCGCTTGAAGGAGATGTCGAACAGTTGGAGGCCAGGGGGCCGTGTCTGGAGTATCCGCCGGACTTCTACGAGTCAGGCGCGCCCGGCTAGCCCGCATCGCCCTCGATCCGTCAGATCTCGCCCCGCTCGCGTTGCATGTGGCTCAGCACGTAATCCACGGACAGTCGCCCCGGGCCGTAGACCATGATCGCGAGCAGCATCAGCCCCCATAGATAGTGGTCGGCGACGGATGCTTCGAATCCTGCGCTGAATATGACGTGGGCGTACGCCACGACCGCCATGATATTGACGGCTTGGAGGCCGATCGCCGACAGGCGTCCCGCTAAGCCGACGAATAGGAGTACGGGGAAGACCAACTCTCCCACAGTACCGAGTATGGCCGCTACGTTCGGGGAGAACAGAGGTACGCGGTATTCATACTGGAACAGGAACAGCGTTGAATCCCAGGACTGCAACTTCAGTAACCCAGCCTTGAAAAACTGCCAGCCTACGAAGAGGCGCACGCCAAGGATAAAGAAGTCCTGGAGATGATTGAGCAGCCGTGCGGGATAGGTCACGAGCGGGTTCAGGAGCTTGGTTATCATAGTGATGGGCCTCGGGCCAGATTATTTTCGGTCGAGCGTGAATTCCGACAGGAGGCCGGCGCTCGTCAAATGCTTAAGGGAAGCGGCCAAATCGAAGTCCGGCTCCTGAGCAAACTCAGAGTCGAGTGCTTCCGTGGCCTCCGCCAGAGTCTTCCCATCGTCTAGATGCGTCGCGAGCGACGCGGAGTTCGAGTCGATGAGGTTCAATTCGACGTTACCGGCGTGCCGTCTGACGACGACATGCTCGGCGCCGGAGTTCAGATCGACCTCGGCATCCTGACCCGGCTGATTCGTTTCCCAGATCGAGAGGATCGGGTAGGGGGAAGAGATGAGCCGGGCTGACGCGGATCGATGAAAGCGAACGTCCGCGCGGCGTTCGGGTTCCACACGGCTCAGCGCGTCGAGGTCCAACGGCTCGCCCTCGCGGTTCAGTTGCACTTCCTCGACGGCCCACTCCAATCGAGCTACGTCGGGTAGATAGGCGAACTCCGAGTCGCCGTAGAGTTCGAGGAGAAAACTGGGCATCGTGACGCCGAACGCCTGAAGGTCGCCGCTCGTTGAAGGGTAATCTCGCATGTATTTATGCGCTAAGCCCCGGAAGCATTCCTCACCGACGAGGCGCTCGACGACGGGATAGCTCGCCTCTAGCGCCTTCCGGTAAGTCTCGCGCGCGTTATTCTGGTAGACCTGAATGGAGATCGGCGCCGGGATTTCGCGACTCATCAGTTCGGGCACCAACGGCTCGGCATCGCCGAGCAGGAATGCACGGTAGCTCCGCTCCTGAAGACTACGCAGCGAGCTCATGAGCCTCGTCCATCAGGTCCTGCGCCTTCTGCGCTTCCGCGAGAAGGACCGCAAGCGCTGGAAACTCGGAATCCCACTCAATGAGCGTCGGGCGGGGACCAATTCGCCGCAACGCCGCCTCGAACAGCGTCCAGACCTCGTCGCAAACGGGTGCATCGTGCGTGTCGATCAGGACGGTCTGGTCTTCGAATACCTGGACACTATGACCTGCCAGGTGTATCTCCCCGACCCGGTCTGCCGGGATCGCGTCGATGTAATCGGTAGCCAGGAAACCGTGGTTCTTGGCGCTGACATAAATGTTATTGATATCGAGAAGAATCCCACAGCCGCTTCGAGCCGAAACGAGAGTGAGGAACTCCCACTCCGGGATCGTGGAGTCCTTGAACTCGATGTAACTGGAGACATTCTCGATCAGAATCTGCCGGCCCAGGAAGTCCTGGGCCTGGGAGATGTGCTCTGCCACGTGGTCGAGCGCCTCTTCGGTGTACGGTAGCGGGACGAGGTCATTGAGGTGATACCCGCCGGTTGCACCCCAGCACAAGTGTTCGGAGACGAGGCCCGGGTCGAACCGTTCTACGAGTCGGCCGAGTTTTGTCAGATGCTCCTGATCCAACGGTCCTGCCGAGCCGAGCGATAAGCCGACACCATGCAGACTCAGTGGGTAATTTTCCCGGATCCGCTCGAGCGCGCTGCAGGCGATGCTATCGGCAGCGAAGAAGTTCTCGCTATGCGCCTCCAGCCAGGCGACGGACGGAGCGTCGGTCAGGAATTGCGTGTGGTAAGGGCCGCGAAGACCGATCCCGGCAGCCGCCGGGATCGGACCGGGTCTCGCGGTCGTTGGAGAGACCATCTCGGGGATTAGCCTGTCTTGACCTCTCCGCCGGTCAGGCGGTCGCAAGTGCCGGCGGGCAGCAGGATGAACTCCTCGGCGCTGGCGTCAGTGGTGGCCTGGCCTTGACAGGTATGGCCGGCGCCGGCGCAGTCGTTCTTCCCCGCTGACACTACGCCATAACACTTCTCCATGTCCTGGGCGCTGGCCTGGGTGGCGGCCGTGAGGCCACCAACCGCGATCAGACTACTTACGGCGGCGCTGAATAGAGCTTGATTCTTGGTCATCGGTTAACTCCTTACGTCTTGGGATGTTGGAATACGTTTGCCCGAGGCCTATCTGTGCTACGGGCACTGGATAGGACCTGGGGCCCAAGGAGTTTATTACGATCCCACCGTATGCCAGGAAAGGCAAGGGGTCCGGGAGGGGTGCGGGCTAAGTCCTTGTTGTCGTGGCGACGGCCGTGTCGCGATTCTTTATCGCGGCCAGGCGGCCGCTCCTACAAGGATGCCGGTCGCGCGAATGGCGTAGGAGCGACGGCCTCGTCGCGATTCTTCAGCCAGCGATGTGCGTCAAAAGCATAACGCCGCCCAAATATCGTCGTCCAGCGGGT
>JAZFYK010000191.1:0-2118 GCA_036443505.1 Gammaproteobacteria bacterium
AGAGAGATATGGTAGCGACCGCCGCATCCCGAGTTCCCCTGACCGGACTACCGAAGCGTCTGCTCCAGGACGGTGTCGTCGATCAGAACACCCTCGTGGAGGCATTGGCTGCGGTCAAGAAGAGCAAGACCTCCCTGGTTGCCTACCTGGTCTCCAAGCAACTGGGCAACCCAAGGCAGATCGCGATCGCGGCCGCTCAGGAATTCGGCGTGCCGCTGCTGGATCTGGACGCGTTGGAACTCGACCTGGATGTCGTTCGGCTCGTCTCGGAAAAACTCCTGAGCCGCTATCGGGTCCTGCCGCTCATGCAGCGTGGCAAGCGCCTCCACATGGGCGTAGCGGATCCAACCAACCTCCAGGCACTGTACGATATCGGTTTCCAGACGAGCCTCCGCATCGAGCCCGTCGTCGTGGAGCAAGACAAGCTCGACACGCACGTCAACCGTGCTATCGAGGCGGTCGATACATCCATGTCCTCGTTCGACGACGACGACTTCGACCTCGACAACCTGGAAATCAGTGGCGGTGACGAGGAACTCGACGACGACCTCGGCAGCTCCGAGATTGACGACGCACCCGTTGTGCGGTTCGTGACTAAGGTCATGCTGGACGCCATCAAGCGTAACGCCTCCGATATCCACTTCGAGCCCTACGAGAAGTACTTCCGTATTCGCCTGCGCATGGACGGCGTGCTGGTCGAACATGCGAAGCCGCCGGCGGCGTTGGCCACGAAGGTCGCAGCACGACTGAAGGTCCTGGCGCGGCTCGATATCGCGGAGCGAAGAGTTCCCCAGGACGGACGCATCAAGTTGCGCCTGTCCAAGAACCGTTCGATCGATTTTCGTGTCAACACCTGCCCGACGCTGTTCGGCGAGAAGGTGGTGTGCCGGCTACTGGATCCGTCGAGCGCGTCGGTCGGCATCGATGCGCTGGGATATGAGGAGGAGCAGAAGAAGTTCTACCTCAGCCAACTCGCCAAGCCCTACGGCATGATCCTCGTAACCGGACCGACGGGTAGCGGCAAGACGGTGTCGCTGTACACGGGGCTGAATATCCTCAACACGGAAGACCGGAACATCTCCACGGCGGAGGACCCGGCCGAAATCAATATGCCCGGCGTCAACCAGGTCAACGTCAATCCGAAAGTGGGGTTGACGTTCGCCGCGGCGCTGCGCGCGTTCCTCCGCCAGGACCCGGACGTCATCATGGTCGGTGAGATCCGCGACCTGGAGACGGCGGAGATCGCGATCAAGGCTGCGCAGACCGGGCATCTGGTGCTCTCGACACTGCACACGAACGATGCGCCCAAGACCCTGACCCGAATGGTGGACATGGGTATCAAGCCCTATGCGATCGCGAGCACGGTCAGCCTGATCATTGCGCAGAGGCTGGCTCGCCGTATCTGCCAGAACTGCAAAAAGTCCATCGACGTGCCGAAGGAAGCCCTGCTCAAGGAGGGGTTCTCTAAAGCCGATGTGAAAGAGGGCATCACGATCTACGCGGCCGAAGGCTGTAGCCAATGTAACGCCGGCTACAAAGGCAGGCTCGGAATCTTCCAGGTCATGCCGGTCACCGACGCCATCGGACGAATCATCATGGAGGATGGGAACGCGATGCAGATTGCCGACCAGGCTGCCGCGGAAAACATTCCCAACCTCAGGCAGTCCGGCTTGAAGAAAGTCAAGGATGGGCTTACCAGCCTGGAAGAGATCAACCGAGTGACTATCGACTAGCTCGACGGGCGTCCGACATACTCGCTGGAGAACACTGACTCATGGCTCAAAGCGTTGCACTAAAACGATCCCCTAAGCAGTCTCCCTACACCTGGGAAGGCACCGACCGCTCCGGCAACAAGGTCAAGGGAAAGACCGTCGCCGTCAGCGAAGCGGCGGTTCGCTCCGAGTTGCGCCGCCAGGGCGTCGTGCCGCTCAGGGTACGCAGGAAGAGCCAGCTGTTCGCCATGTCGGGCACGGTTTCACCGCAAGACATCGCGATCTTCTCGCGGCAGCTCTCGACCATGTTGACGGCGGGCATCCCGCTCGTGCAGGGCTTCGAAATTATTGGCGCCGGCAGCGACAACCCCGCCGTTCGAAGGCTCATCCTCGCGATTAAAACCGA
>JAZFYK010000192.1:0-11088 GCA_036443505.1 Gammaproteobacteria bacterium
CAGCGCGTCGCTCAGGGCATCGTCGGGCTCACCGACAGTCGCTGGGCCGTACTCGCCCTGCTCAATGTCTTCTTCCTCGTCATCGGGTTGTTCCTGCACTCAGCCGCTGCGATCATCCTCGTTGTACCGATCGTGATGCCGCTTGTAGTTGCGATGGGCATAGACCCCGTGCACTTCGGCCTCATCGTTACCTTGAACCTCGGGATTGGGCAGCAGACACCGCCCGTCGCGAGCGTGCTCGTAACGGCCTGCTCGATCGCCAAGGCGGACATCTGGGATGTCAGCAGAGTTAATATCTATTTCGTCGCGGTATTGTTCGCGGTACTGATGCTCGTGACTTACGTCCCGGCGATCCCGATGAGCCTGGTGAACTTATTCTATCGCTGACCTAGAACGGTCAACGAACTGGTAGCGGAGCGACACGATGACCGAACGCGTCTATGTAGAAACTCAGGATAACGTCGCGACGGTCGTATTGAATCGGCCGGAGAAACTCAACGCGTTGGATCTGCCCGACTGGGTTCGTATCGGCGAACTCATCGGCGAGCTCCACGAGAATGAAACGATTCGTTGTGTTGTCGTACGTGGAACAGACGAAAAGGCCTTCTCGGCGGGCGCCGATATTGCAGGTTTCGCCGAGCACCGCAGCACGGAGCCCCAGGTCCGGGCTTACGGCGCGGTCATCGAGTCGAGCCTGACCGCGATTCGACAATGCCGGCATCCAGTCATCGCCGCCATTAGCGGCGTGTGTGTCGGCGGCGGCCTGGAGCTCTCGAGCGCCTGCGACATTCGAATCTGCAGCGCTTCGAGCCGCTTCGGCGCACCGATCAATCGCCTCGGACTGACGATGTCTTACGCCGAAGCGGCGACACTGAAAAATATCGCCGGCACCGCTGGGGCGCTGGAAATTCTGCTCGGCGGCGATGTGTTTGACGCCACACGAGCTCATGAACTCGGCCTGGTCAGTCGTGTGACGCCGGACGGCGAACTCCTTGAGACAGTCTACTCACTGGCGCGGCGTATCGCCGAACGCGCACCACTGGTCAACCGCTGGCATAAGAAATTCATTCGCCGCTTGGCGGACCCGGCTCCGCTGACGCCCGAGGAGATCGACGAGGGCTTCGCGGCGTTCGACACAGAGGACTATCGTATCGGGCTCGAGGCGTTCCTCGAGAAGAAGAAACCGGATTTCGAGGGACGCTGACCGATGAGCGCCACGCATGCCGGCCCACTCCACGGCCTGACCGTCGTCGAGCTGGCCCATATCATGGCCGGACCGGTTTGCGGCCGCATGCTTGCCGACATGGGTGCCGATGTCATCAAGGTAGAGCGAGTACCGGGCGGTGATACGTCGCGAGGTTTTCTCCCGCCCGATGTGGATGGTGAGCCAGCCGCGTTCATGATGCTGAATCGCAATAAACGCGGCATCGCCGTCGATCTCAAAACGCCAGGCGGTACGGAGATACTGCGACGCCTGTTGAAGACCGCCGACGTCGTCATCGAGAACTACCGCAAGGGGACGATGGAGCGGCTGGGCCTGGGTTACGACGAGTTACGACAAGACAACGCGGGATTAATCTATTGCGAAATCTCAGGGTTCGGCCGGACCGGGCCGTATTCCGAACTGGGCGGCTTCGACCTGGTCGCACAGGGCATGAGCGGCCTTATGAGTATTACGGGCGAGGGCCCCGACCGGCCACCGGTCAAATGCGGCCCGCCCGTCACGGACATCACGGCCGGCCTTCTGGCGGCGATGGGTGTCCTTGCAGCGTATATCGAGCGAGCCAGGACCGGGAAAGGGCAACGGGTGGACACTTCGTTGTTCGAAGCCGGGATAACCCATACGTTCTGGCAATCGGCGATCGCACTCGCGACGGGCACGTCACCGACGCCGATGGGCTCGGCGCATCCGTTGAGCGCCCCTTACGAAGCGTTTCAAACCGCGGATGGCTGGCTCACCCTGGGTGCATCCAGTCAGGTCGTCTGGCAACGGCTGCCGGAGGTCCTCGGCTGCCCGGAGCTTCTTGAGGATCGTCGCTTCCTGCAGAACGAAGACCGAATGGCGCATCGCGCCGAGCTCGCCGAAGCGTTGGCGTCGGCCTTCAAGCAACGGGGCACGACCGAGTGGCTGGAGCGCCTCGAGGCGGCGGGAGTGCCCGCGGGCCCCGTGTTGAGCGTCGGCGAAATGCTTGCCGATCCGCAGACGAAAGCGCGTGACATGGTGGTCGAGACGGAACATCAGCGCCTCGGTTCCGTACAGACCATCGGCTTTCCCGTCAAGTTCAGTGAGACTCCCGCGGCGATCGAGCGTGGCGCGCCAACGCTCGGACAACACACGACGGAGGTCCTGCTCGACCTGGGTTACTCTAACTCCGACATCGACCGTCTCGCCGCCGACGACGTCGTGATCCGGCCCGAATAACCACAGTATCGCGGCCGGGCGGCCGCTTCTACAACGAGCGAGCGATACGATGCAGGAGCGACGGCCTCGTCGCGATCTAGCGTATACTCGTAGCCCGCCAACCGACACGAAGCCGACGACGAAGCGGCCTCTAGGGGATCTGCGATGAATCTAAGACCTATGGGGATACTGACTCAGGGAGTCGCGCTGCTGCTGATCGGAGGCTGCGCGCCTGACACGCCCGGATCTTCAGCCGGAGCGGACACCGCCAACGCGCTGGGGACCGCCGCTGCGGCCGGGACCCGTGAAGTACCGGTTTATGAAGTCGACGCTTCCTGGCCGAGGCCGCTACCCAATGGCTGGATCCTCGGACAGGTAGCCGGCATCGCCATCGATAGCCAGGAGCACATCTGGATCATCCAGCGGCCGCGCACGTTGACGGCGCATGAAGCCGGGGCGGTACAGAACCCCCCACCGACCGATTGCTGCGTCCCCGCACCCTCGATCATCGAATTCAGCAAAGAAGGCGATGTGCTGCGAGCGTGGGGCGGCCCGGTCTGGAATCAAGAGACTGCGGCGTGGGACACACCCGCCGACGGTTGGCCGGAACAGGAGCACGGAATCTTTGTTGATCACGAAGACAATATCTGGATCGGCGGCAACGGCGCTAACGATCACGTGGTACTGAAGTTCAATCCGGAGGGGGAACGACTCCTGATGCTGGGCCATTGGAACGAAACGCGTGGCAGCAACGATCCGGACTACCTCGGGCGGCCGGCAGACGTCTATGTCGACCCCGACACCGATGAAGTCTATGTCGCCGACGGTTATGGCAACCGCCGCGTGATCGTCTTCGATGCCTACACGGGTGAGTACAAGCGTCATTGGGGCGCCTACGGTAATGCGCCGGACGATGCCATCGAGCTTGGCGACTACGACGCCAACGCCGATCCTCACGAATCGTTCCGTAGCCCCGTACATGCCGTGCGCATCAGCAACGATGGCCTGGTTTATATTGCCGACCGCGCGGGCGATCGCCTCCAGGTCTTCAACAAGGATGGCAGCTTCGTCGAAGAAGGACTCTTTGCTGCATGGACCTCGGTCCAAGGCTCGGCCTGGGATATCGAGTTCTCGAACGACGCGGAGCAGACCTGGGTATTCGTCGCTGACGGGGCCAACATGAAAGTGTGGATCCTCCGCCGTGACGGCCTGGAAGTCGTCGGCTCTTTCGGGCACGGCGGACGACAGGCGGGGCAGTTCAACTGGGTCCATAACCTGACGGCGGACAACGACGGGAATCTCTATACCGCCGAGGTCAATACGGGCAAACGAATTCAGAAATTCAGCCTGATCGCCGCGGAGTAGGCTTCGGAAGTGACGCAGCGGCTATAATCACACGGCCGCTACAAGAGACCGCTATGGGTGAATGTAACGGCGGGGCCTGAGTCCTGCCGGGAGGCAGCTATGAAGACCGCGTTTTATTTAAGCCTGCTACTGAACATGTTTTTGCTCGGCATTGCGTCGGCAGCAGATGGCCCCGAAGCCCGGACCTATGGCAGCATCGACTTCGACGCGTCCGGCAGCCCGGAGGCGCACGAGGTGTTTATCCGCGGGCTGTTACAGCTACATAACTTCGAGTACGACGACGCACGCGCTAGCTTTCTCGCAGCCCAGGAGCTCGACGCGGACTTTGCGATGGCGTATTGGGGCGAGGCGCTGACCCACGAGCATCCGCTGTGGAGCCAACACGCGCCAGAGGCCGGCAGGGCCGTACTGGCGAGACTCGGTGATACGGCTCAAGAGCGCGCCGCGAAGTTCCCAACGGAGCGCGAGAAAGCCTATCTGCACTCGATCGAGCTCCTCTTTGGCGAGGGCAGCCAGGAGGAACGGGAGCTGCGCTATTCGGCCGCGCTAGGAGAAATTCACGCGGACTACCCCGACGATCTCGATGCGGCGGCGTTATACGCGCTGTCGTTACTTACAATCAGCCACGGCGGCCGTGACTTCGCGCTCTATATGCGGGCGGGCGCCACTACCGAGGAGATCCTGGATATCAACCCCAGGCATCCGGGCGCCCTGCACTACGCCATCCACAGCTATGACGATCCCATCCACGCGCCGCTTGGACTGCGCGCCGCGAATCTGTATGCAGAGGTCGCGCCGTCGGCCGTGCACGCGCTGCATATGGGCTCGCATATCTATTTTGCTCTGGGCATGTGGGAACTCGGTATCGAGCGAAACACGCGTGCCTTCGAAGAAGCCGTCGCGCGCCAATCCAGCCCGGATGACTCATACGGGAATCAGGCTAATCACGCACTGATCTGGCTGATCTACGCGCTGAACCAGCAAGGCCTGCACGAAGAGGCAGCCGCGAAGCTCGCGCTGTTCGAGGACCAGCTGTCACGCTACGGCGGCAACACGCACCGGCAGAACTTCATCGCCGCGCGCGCCTCGTACCTCGTCGACACCCAGGACTGGGACAGTCATTTCGCAACGATACGAGTCGATTATGACGGCCTGAATCACTACTTCGTGGCGACGGATGAGTACATCCAGGGCATGATTGCGCTCAAGAATGCCGATGTCGAGGGGGCCAAGGCGGCGCTCCTCGCGATCGGCGGCGCCGAGCCTGTCCAGACCCGGAGCCGGCGCGCGATGGTGCCGCGGCTGTTGCACCTGGCCCTGCAGGGCCAGTTGGAGCTTGCCGCCGGCAACACGGACCGAGCGCTGGCGCTCATGGAGGAAGCCGCGGAACTCGAGGCCAGCGTGCCGCCCGAGTACGGCCCGGCTGTCCCGGTACAGCCGACGGCGGAATTACTCGCGGACACTTATTTGTCGTTGGGCGAGGTTGAGTTGGCGCGGGAGAACTACGAATTAGCCTTGAAGGGCTCGGTCGGACGCGAGAGGTCGCTCACCGGCCTCAGTGAGGCCGCCCATTGAGCTGATATGAGCCGGCTCGTCGTCTGCTCGATTTTCGCGTGCGTCACGCTGGGCTGCAGCGCGCCTGGCGGACAGAACGAGCCGTCGGAGCAGGCGGCTTCCGACTCGTTACCCCGACTGGCAGAGCACTCGGGTCGACCTACGTTCGCCGACCTGGCCGATGGCTGGAATACGATCCGGCCAGGCGAAGACACGATGTGTCTCTACGGGACGCCGTACGGATTCTTCGCGCGGCCCGCGGACCCCAGCAAAGTGCTGATCAGTTTCCCCGGCGGCGGTGCCTGCTGGTCCGGCCTGACCTGCACCGACGAGCCCGTCGGCCGCATGGACGATAACCCGAAGACCGTGAGGGCGGAAGATAATCCCGCTGGCTCGGCGGGCATCTTTGCGAGCGATAATCCCGAAAATCCCTTCCGGGATTTCACCAAGGTGCATGTAGGCTACTGCACGGGCGACATGCATATCGGTGACGCCGTGCGTCCGAACGACGGCCCGCTGGAGGACGGTGAGACCCGGCGCAGTGATACGCTCCATTTCAACGGCTATCGGAATGCGATGACCGTTCTGGAATGGGTCTTCGCGAATATCGAATCTCCGGATACGGTCGTCGTGAGCGGACACACGTCCGGGAGCTACGGCACACCGTTCTACGCCTCGCTCGTCGCCGATCATTACCCAGATGCCGCCGTGCGTCACCTCGGAGACGGCAACGGCGCGCTCTTCATCGGTGAACGGATGCAGCCGATACGCGAGGCCTGGGGCACCGCGGACCTTCTTAACGCGCACCCGGGCTTCATGGATCTCGACCCGAACAGCTTCGCCTTCGAAGACATTACGATTGCGGCGGCACGGCGACATCCGGAAATCGTATTCACCCAGATGATTACCGCCCACGACATGGTCTTCTCAGAGATGCTCGAATATCTAGGCGTAGAAGGACCCATCCTGGATGTCGTGGAGGCAGGGCACGACTATGTGAAAGGCCAGGTCGATAACTATCGTACTTATGTAGCCGGCGGCAACAAGCACGTCATCAGCCTGGGCTATTTCGACTCTATCCCACAGACCGGCAACCGCAATCGGGGACTGCCCGACATCTATGACCGCTTCTACAGCTACCAGGTCAATGGGCGCCGGTACCGGGACTGGATCGCGGACATGGTGGAGGGGCGGCCGATCGAAGACGTGCGCTGCACCGACTGCACGACGATGGATCACTACGCGCCGTAGCGGTCGCTACCAGGCGGTCCAGCCGCCATCGATGACGAGCGCAGCGCCCGTGATCAGCGCAGCCGCCGGTGAGGCCAGGAAAACCACAGCCCCCATGATGTCCTCTAGCTCGCCAACCTCACCACGCGGAATTCGCCTGAGCGTATCCTCTCTGAAAGCCCGATCCTCGAAGAACGGTCGCGTCATGGGCGTCAGAATAAATGTCGGCCCGATGGAATTGACTCGAATTTTCTGCGGCGCGAGCTCCACCGCCATGGCTTTGGTCATACCCTCCACCGCATGCTTCGACGCACAGTACACCGTCCGATTCGGTGCGCCGACATGGCCCATCTGCGAGGACACATTGACTATCGCGCCGCCCCGGCCACCGGCTTGCATGCGACGCACAGCAGCCTGCGACACCATGAACGTGCCCTTGACGTTGACCGTCATGATCTGATCGAAATGCTCCTCGGTCACATTCTCGAGAGGCTCTGGAATATTGAAGCCGGCAGCATTCACGAGAATATCGATCCGCTCGAGTCCACCGATAGCAGCGTCTACCTGCCGACTATCTGTGACGTCGCAGACTAACGTCGAAGCCACACCGCCGTCCGTCGCGATAGTTGTAGCGACGGCTTGCAGTTCACTCTCGGTGCGGCTGACCAACACCGGACTCGCACCCGCCTCCGCCAGTGCGAGCGCACAGGCACGGCCGAGACCACGCCCCGCGCCCGTCACGACGGCGACGAGGCCATCCAGGCGCATGGATGGCGTCTTCAGAATGTCCTCGCCGGCGGCGCCCATCAGCCTGATCTCCCTATGGGCCAAACGTCCGAACCGGAGTTGACATCTAACGAGGCAGCCACCGTAATGCTTGCAAATTTCATACTAAGTTCTGAATACAGCTCGCAGGGGAGCACTATGCCGCGACACTATAGCGAGGGCAAACTCGACATGACCATTCTCCGCGACACGGCGGAGAAGTGTAAGAACTGGGGTCGTTGGGGTCCCGATGACGAAGCGGGCACGCTCAACTTTATTTCACCAGAAGACATCATCGCCGCCGCCGCACTGATCCGTAAAGGCATGCCCTTCTCCCTGGGACTTAACTTCGACAAAGACGGGCCACAAAAAGCGCTCTGGGGCAACCGATTCAACCCGATACACACGATGCTTGCGACCGGGACCGATGCGGTCGCGGGCAATCAAGACGAGGGTAAATTTCGTTACGCCGATGACATGGTGTCGCTGCCACTGCAGTGCGGCACGCAGTGGGATGCGCTCGGACATATCTTCTTCGATGACAAGATGTGGAATGGATACGACGCCCGGCTCGTCGATGCGAATGGCGCGCAGAAGAACGGCATCGAGAAGGTCAAAGACAGGATGGTAGGGCGCGGCGTTCTACTCGACGTCGCCAAGCATTCCGGTGTCGAGTCGCTCGACGAGGGGATGGCGATCACGAAGGCCGACCTGGATGAAACCGCCGAGGCTCAGGGTGTAGAAATCCGCCGCGGCGACTTCGTCATCGTGCGCACGGGCATGCTCGGGCAACGGCAGCGTGCCAAGGACTGGGGAGGCTACGCCGGTGGAGACGCGCCCGGGCTCGCCTTCGAGACAGCCGAATGGATCTACGCGAAGGAGATCGCCGCGATTTGCTGCGACACCTGGGGGTGCGAAGTGCGCCCCAACGAAACGACCGAGGCGCAGCAGCCCTGGCACTGGGTCGTGATACCGATGATCGGGATTACGATGGGCGAGATCTTCGTCGTCGATCACCTGGCCGATGACTGCGCCGACGACGGCGTCTACGAATTCTTTTTCTGCGCGCCACCGCTACCGGTAACCGGCGGCGTAGGCTCGCCCTTGAACCCGATGGCTATCAAGTAGGAGCGGCCGGGCGGCCGCTCCTACGACGGCTAGTCGGAACGGGCCTCGTGGCCGATCTCGGGCACACAGTCGTATCGCCCCATGGCCAGGTCCGTTCTGATCAGGATTCGCGAGCCATATAACGGCTCCGAGTAATAGCGCGGGTCCGTGGCGGTCCACGTCACCACGAGATCCGCGTTGTCCGGGTCGATCGTGAGCCTCTCCGAGAAATGAAAGTCTTCCGTGTGCAGATTGCCCGCGCGGATCGATGCCGCGGAGAATCGTGCAGTCTCGATCAGGAGGTCACCGCCCTCGAACCGGCCGATGGAATACCCTATATCGGTCCGCGGGGCATCCTCCGGATATTCGTCTGTGTTCATATGAATGACACGGACCACATCCATGAACTCATGATGGATGATGACGTCGGCGCCTTCACGGCGGATCTCGGTCGGGGTGCCGGGTTGCGACCAGGCGCGTACCGGACTGACGGGACTGCAGGTCAAAATGGGATTCTCGGTCAGCACATCGTAATCCTCGTGCGCGGCCGTTCCTGCGGCCGTCAGGACCTCTTTGGGGTCGGTCTCGCTGCCTGCGCCCGGGAACGCCTTGCGGTACCACATTCCGAATATGCCCGAGTCGCCGGCCACCACGGGCGCGGAGTATTGACTCTGGCCCGTGCGGCTGCGCAGCGTGAGGATAGTGCCGTCGGCCAGCTCGCCTTCGGCGAATTCACACCCAAGCGGGTCGCGTCTCGCTTGGAAGCCTCCAACTCGGATCCGGTCGCCGACGGCGAATGACTGGGCGCTGATGCCTTTGCGTAGCATATGAGTGCGCGCCTGCATCTCGCACCAGCGTACGACGGTATCTCCCGCAGCGTCGATCGTCTCGATGTACACGAACGAATGCGGGTTGACGAACTCGAAATCGGTCACGACGCCTTCGATCGTGACGTACTGGTCGGCGTCATAGTGGGCACCGAAGCCATGATGGGCGGCAGCCATGGAGGTAATCAGATACAGAACGCTCGCGGCCAGGCCGCCGCTCCTACACGTCTCGATCGGACTCATCGCGGTCTAGTCTCCGTAAAAAGCATCGGGGCCGATCGGCAGGGAGATCTCCTTGCCGAGTTCCGCTGAACGATCCATCGCCATGGTCAGAAGCAGATTGCGATGTCCATCCGCGGCCGAGGCATGCGGGGTTTCTACGCCCATCATGATACGGGCAAACCAGGACATCGTCTCCTCCTTCATCGGCCCCCACAACTGCTTGTTCCAGATATCCCCCGGCGGATAACTCGTCAGAAAGTCTACGTGCCGCTCCATCGGCGGCTGGAAATTTTCGGTCGTGTACCCGGCCGGTAGGGGCTCTTCCGTCGCGAGTACGAGATCACGGTGAGTGTCCTCGACGTCGATGACACCCTTCGTACCCACGATAGCGATTTCCAGGCCGTAGACCGAACCCGGCCACACGGCCGGCAGACACCAGCTGATATTCATAGAGAAGATCGTCCCGTCATCCATGGTAAACAAGCCGAAGGTGGAGTCCTTCGTCCCCAGGTCCGCGAGCACCTTATCGGTCGAACGTGCGTAGACCGAGACTGGGGTCTTCCCTTCCATGAACCACAGCGACATGTCGAGGCTATGCGTGCCCGACACGACCATTGGCGTGAGATTCTTGCGCTCGCTGGTCTTCGAGATCGTTGCGATCGGGACCATGCGATTCATCAGGGCGCGCGTGATGACCGAGTGCACTTCGCCGATCTGGCCATTCGTCAGGCGTTCCTTGATCGTCAGGAAACGCCGGCGAAATCGCTGTGTGTAACCGACGCACGCGTCCAGCCCCGCATCGGTAATCACGTCGAGAATCTGTGCCGACTCCCGAGGGTCGGTAGCCAGCGGCTTTTCGATAAATATTTTGTGACCACGCTCCGCGGCCAGCAGTGCCGGCTCAGTATGCCTGCTCTCCTCCGTCAGGATCATCGCGGCATTGACCTCCGGCCGATCCAGCAGCTCCCGTGCGTCGGTCGTGAAGAAGTCGGCTCTCGTCTCCTCAGCGAGTTTCCTGCCGGGTTCTTCCTTGATGTCACACAGCCCCAGCCATTCCACACCCGGATACTGCCGTGCAAACCCCGCCCTGATACGGCCGATCGTGCCGCACCCGATGACCGCCAGGCCGATCTTGTTCAGAGTCTCTGCCGCCATTTAGCTTCCAGCTCTTGATTTCCCGCGTCTAAAGATACCGTCATAAAAAGTGTACAGCACTACAGCTAAGAGCACCGTACCGAGCTTTCGCTCCCAAAGGATCGTCAAAATGCCAACATCCTCGAACACGAGGAGCGCGCGCCGCAGGTTCTCATCTGCCAGCGGCCCAAGAATGACTGCCAGGACGACGGGTGCCAGCGGGAATCCGAGACGATGAAGAATGTAGCCTACCAAGCCGGAGATCAACATGACGTAGACGTCGAAGTAATTGAGATTGACCGCGAACGCGCCGATCATGCAGATTGGCAGGATCAACGGCATTAAGACTGCCTTCGGGAGACTGAAGAGCTTCACACACGGCTTGATCAAAGCGATTGCCATGCCGTACATGAAGAAATTGGCGACGATCAGCCCGATATAGATGTAGAAAATCAGGCCCGGATTCTCAGTCTGGATCAGCGG
>JAZFYK010000193.1:0-10247 GCA_036443505.1 Gammaproteobacteria bacterium
CCGTATAACCTCGTGATTTTCGATGGCGACCGCTTACACTACGCGAGCAACCGTGCGCCCGCGCAAGAACTCGGCTCGGGAGTCTACGCACTCAGTAACTCTCGCTTCGGCACAGCTTGGCCCAAGGTTCGTCATGCTCAGGCAAGACTGTCGGCGTGTCTCGACGAGGGCGATCCCGATGTGTGCCTGTTCGACCTGCTCACCGATGACACACTACACGGCGATCTGCCCGCCACGACCGATCGATCGACTCGACTGAAGTCGACGATTTTTATCAAGGACGACCGCTACGGCACCCGTTCTTCCACAGTCATTCTGTTGTCGCAGCAGGGCGAGTTACGATTTATCGAGCGCCGATTCGGCGCTAACGGCGTGCCGCTCGGCGAGAGCTCCGAGCGTTTCAAGCTAGCTGAACATTCAGCCAGCGATTGATGTCGGCGACCTCCTGCGCGCAGACCGAGTGCTCCATCGGGTAGCTATACCACTCGACTTCGTACCCCAGCCCTCGTAGAAATTCTCTTGCCGATCGCCCCAGCGCCTCCGGCACGACCGGATCCTGGTCGCCGTGCGCCATGAACAGCGGGATGGATGCGTTGGCAGGACTCTTCTCGGTCCCGAGAGTCGCGGCCAGCGGCAGATAGGTCGACAACGCGAGTACGCCGGCGAGGCGGTTTGGGTGACGCAAGGCGACGTGCAGCGCTATGGACCCGCCCTGAGAGAATCCCGCGATAACGATCCGGTCGGTCGGTATGCCACGTTCCACCTCGGCCTCGATCAGCGCATCGATCGCTGCTGCGCTCGCGTAGATACCCTCCTCGTCTTCCCGGTCGGCCCGCTCCAACGACAAGATGTCGTACCAGGCTCGCATGCGTGCACCCTGGTTGATCGTCACGGCCCGAATAGGGGCGTGCGGAAAAATGAAGCGGGTCGCAACGGGTAGACTGAACTCCGGCACGATGGATGCGAAGTCATGGCCGTCCGCCCCTAAGCCGTGCAGCCAGATCACGCTGGCGGCAGGCGCCTCACCGGTTATGGCCTCCACGGTCTCCAGCTCATCAACCACGCCGCCGTCCTCTATCGCTCCCGGTGCTGCCGCCGCAGCCCAACCAATGCACGGGGCCCTTGTGAAACTTGCGCATAAGTAGTATCGTATGCGCAATTTTATTCACAGAGGCCCCCAAGACCATGCCCAGCGCCGTCGCCGAACAACAGGCTCGCCGTCGCGCGATTGCGCAGCTACTGAAGCGCAATACCATCGTCCGGCAGACAGAGCTCGTCCGCTTGCTCCGCGCCGAAGGCGTACACGCGACGCAGTCCAGTGTCAGCCGGGACCTGAAAGACATGGGCGCCGCCAAGCTGAATTCCGGCTACAGCTTGCCCGAACTCCACTACGGCGACAACGAGCAACAGCTGGAACTCGTCGCGGAGTTTGTCCGCGACATCCGGGTGGCCGGGCCGAATCTGCTCGTGATTTCCACGGCCATCGGTGCCGCGCAGCGAGTGTGCGTGACACTGGACCGGGTCGATTGGCCGGAGATCGTCGGCACGCTCTCGGGCGACGACACCATTTTTATCGCCACAACCGGCGCGGCCCAGCAGCGAAGGCTCAATTCCCGGTTGCAGCAGAAATTAAGGAAGACGTCATCATGATTACCGGCACGAATCCCATCATCCTGGCCTTTTCGGGCGGGCTGGACACATCGTTCTGTGTACCGTGGTTGAAAGAGGCCTACGGGCGCCCCGTCGTAACGGCGACCGTCAACACGGGCGGCCTGGACGCTGCCGCAATCTCCGCATTGGCCGAACGGTCCGACAAGCTCGGTGCGGTCGAGCACGTCTTGGTCGAGGCGCGTGAAGAATTCTTCGAGCAGGTCTTGAAGTTTCTGATCATGGGCAACGTCCGCCGCGGGCAGCTCTATCCGCTATGCGTCGGCGCGGAACGCGGACTACAGGCACGCTATCTCGCAGAGCTCGCGTCGACGCGCGGTGCCACCACGGTTGCCCACGGCTGTACCGCCGCCGGTAACGATCAAGTCCGGTTTGAGATCATCCTCAAGACGCTCGCGCCGGAACTCGAAGTACTGGCTCCCGTTCGAGACTACGCGTGGCCGCGCGAGGATCAACTGGCCTATCTCAAGGAACGCGATCTTCCTGCGCCGACCGGTGGCTCCGAGTACTCCATAAACCGCGGCCTGTGGGGCGTCACGATCGGTGGGGCGGAAACGCTGGACTCGGTCCACTCTATTCCCGAGTCCGCCTGGGTCTTGAGCGCCGGCGCGTTCGATGCATCGCGGGCCGCCGAAGAGATCACAGTCGGTTTTGCTCAGGGCGTCCCGGTTTCGCTCAACGGAAAATCGCTTGCGCCTGTGACCTTGATCGAACAGCTCGAAGAGTACGGCCAGCGATTCGGCATCGGCCGCGGTATCCATCTCGGCGATACCATTCTGGGGACCAAGGGCCGAGTCGCTTTCGAAGCACCGGCGGCAGCGATTTTGCTGACTTGCCACCGCGAGCTCGAAAAACTCACGCTGACCGCGTTGCAACAACGCGTCAAGGAACCATTGAGCCTCACCTACGGCGATCTCATCCACGAAGGCAAGCAGCTGGATCCGGTGTGCCGTGACATCGAGGCATTACTCGCATCATCACAAGAACGTGTCACCGGCTTCGTACGCTGCCTGTTGCACACCGGTAGCGTGTTTGTGAGTGGTGTCGAGTCGCCGCATTCATTGATGGCCGCGAACCGGGGCAAATATGGCGAGTCGACCGGCGAATGGACGCCGGCTGATGCGCTGGGGTTCTCCCGGATTCAGTCCCTGCCCGGAATCCTGTACAAGCGCGCGGAGCGCGATTGACATGCGCTCCCTCGTCGTAGACAAGATCGCGTCGGTGGCGTTGGCCAACGATATCGGGCGGGAGACGCGAATCAGCCCGGAGATTCCCTGTGAGGAGGGCGTCCTCGTCGCGGCCGAGGTCCTCAATAATAAATCCCGCTACAACACGCTGGAGTTGACGAGCGGGCGCATGGCCCAGGTGAAGCGCGGCGACATCATCGTGGGTGCATTGGGCCATCGCAAGGCGTTGTTCGGTTACTCGGGGCACATACCCGAGAAGCTTAATGCGGGTGACGTCATCCAACTCCTCAACCTCGGCGGCGTACTGGGCATCTGCGACTCGATCAATCCGAATCAGGGCCAGCCGTTCGATTGCCGCGTACTCGGTGTCGTACTGGAGTTCCCGTACCTCGGTGAACGTATCGGTGTTCCCGCGCGCGTCGGTACGCAAGCTCAGACAGAGTCGCTGCCCTTGGACGTTCGCGGCGTGCCGGTGGTCGCGTTTGCAGGGACCTGCATGGACTCCGGCAAGACTGCGGCGGCCTGCGCGGTCATCAGCCGTTTTCGCCACAACGGCCTGACGGTCGATGCTTTCAAGAGCACCGGTGTCGCCTTGCGACGGGACATCTTAGCTATGGAGGATGCCGGCGCCCGGCATACCGGCATTTTCTCGGATCATGGGATCGTCGCGACCACCTCAGAAAATGCGCCTGGGCTGACGCGCAAGTTGTTGCACACGCTAGCCAAAGAGCGGCCGGACGTCATCGCGTTCGAACTTGGTGACGGTCTACTCGGCGCGTACGGCGTCGAGGCTATTCTGCAGGACGCGGAGATTCGGAGCGCGTTGAGCGCCGTCGTCTTGTGCGCGAACGATCCGGTTGGTGCGTGGGGCGGAGTCAAGCTGTTGCGCGACAACTTCGAGATCGAGCCCACCGTCGTGACTGGCCCCGCGACGGACAATCAGGTGGGCCTGGAGATTATCGAGCGACGCTCGGAAGTCCGGGCCGTGAACGCGTTGACCCACGGCGCCGACCTCGGCGACCTGATTCAGGCCGACATTGGCATTCCGCATAACGAGACGTCGTCATGAGCGAGTCTCTGCCTGTAATCCTGCTCGGCGGCTCCGGTTATGTAGCCGGTGAGCTGCTACGGCTGATCGTCACGCATCCGCGGCTTCATCTCGGCGCTGCGGTCTCGACCAGCCAGGCGGGCAAGCCGATCGCATCGAGCTTCGCCCATCTCTTCGGCGTATACCCGGACGCGCGTTTCGTCTCTTCGGATCACGCTGTCGATCAGCTCGGCGTGTCACCGCAATGGGTTGTCGTCTCGGCAGCGCCGCATGGCGCTTCGGCCAAACTCGTCGATCGCTTGTTGAGCGCCGCGGAGGCGGCGAGCGTGAAGATGACCGTGGTCGATGCCTCGGCGGATTTTCGCTTCGCAGACGCGGCGAGTTTCGAAGCGATCTACAAACAACCCCATGCAGCCCCTCAGCGGCTGTCTTCCTTTCGTTGTGCGGTCCCCGAACACCTGGCACAGATCGACACGCCGCACGCCGCTCAGCCGGGGTGTTTCGCGACCGCCATGTTGCTGGGCATTGTGCCTCTGCTCGCACGCGACCTCTGTGAGCCGGAGTTCTTCGTGAGTGCCGTGACGGGCAGTACCGGTGCCGGCCGCACGCCCCGAGACACGACGCATCATCCGCTGCGCCAGAGCAATCTGTTCGCTTACAAGCCGCTCGAGCATCGGCATCAGCCGGAGACCAGCACGCTCGCCCATGATGCGACGAGCAAGTCCATTCGGCTGCATTTCGTGCCGCAATCCGGGCCGTTCGCACGCGGTATCCACGCAACGATTTTCGCGCCGCGCGCCGCGGCTGTGACCGAAAAACAGATCGTGGCTGGACTCACAGACTATTACGCCGACTCGGCATTCGTATCAGTAGCCGACTCCCCACCGCGCTTGAAGGACATCGTTGGCACCAACAACGCGATCTTAAACGTCAATGTGGATGATGACAGCATCGCGGTCTGTTGCGTGCTCGACAACCTCGTCAAGGGCGCGGCCGGCGGTGCGATACAGTGGGTCAACCGCCTGCTCGGCTGGCCGGATGCAGAGGGCCTTATCATCGCCCCGGCCGGATGGGTCTGATGAACGCCCCGGCCGCCCATCTAAGCGAAGTGTATCCAACGCTGCCGTTCGAACCCGTGACGGGCGAGGGCGTCTATCTTGAGGATGCCCAGCAGCGTCGCGTCCTGGATCTATACGGTGGCCACGCGGTCGCCGGCTTAGGTTACGCACACCCTCGCCTCACGGAGGCCCTGCTGACACAGGGGCAACGACTTCTGTTCCAGAGCAACGCGGTGACGATGCGCATTCGGGACGAGGCTGCCGACAAGCTGGCTGCATTCGCGCCCGACGGCCTCGACCGTGTGTTCTTCGTCAACAGCGGCGCGGAAGCGAACGAGAACGCGCTGCGCCTGGTTCTGCAGACGACGGGCCGCAGTAAGATCGTTGCGGTCGAGCATGGCTTCCACGGCCGCACCGCGGCGGCGGGCGCCGTAACCTGGGGAGCACGGGATCGCTGGTATGGCTTCCCCAATACCCCCATGGATGTGACGTTCGTGCCGCGCAACGACACGTATGCGCTGGCTGCGGCGGTCGACGAGGAGACCGCCGGCGTCATCGTCGAGCCGGTACAGGGCGTCGCGGGTGCGTTCGATTTTTCCAAGCCGTTCATGGCGGCGGCGCGAGCGGCCTGTGACGCGAGCGGCGCGTTGCTCATACTGGACGAGGTGCAGACCGGTATCGGCCGGCTCGGCACACCGTTCGGCGCCGACTACTTCGGCGTCACCCCCGACCTCATGACGACCGCCAAGTCTCTGGGCGGTGGGTTCCCGTGCGGCGCCGTACTTATGAGCAACGAACTCACCAAAGACCTCGGGCCGGGCGCGCTGGCCTCGACCTTCGGTGGTGGCCCGTTGGCGAGTGCAGTCATCGTAGCCGTCCTCGACACGATCGAGGAGGAGGGTCTTCTGGCGCAGGTCACCGAGGTCTCGGCGCTCATTCGTCAGACCTGCATCCGCGGCCCGGTCACGGGCATACAGGGCGCGGGCTTCTTACTGGGTCTTAAGACGACGCCGCGAGCGGCCACCGTGCGCGACGCACTGCTCGACCGGGGTATCCTCGCGGGCACGAGCGACGACCCACATATTCTGCGGCTACTGCCGGCGCTGATCCTGCAACCATCCCATGTCGAGGCCCTGGCCCAGGCACTGGAGGAGTTAACCGATGAATCGCTTCAATGATCTTGCCGACTTCTCGATAGAAGAGATCGGTGCGCTCCTGGAGCTGGCTGAGCGTCTCGAACAGAAGCCTCAGCCACGTGCCCTCGAAGGAAAGATCCTGTCGCTACTGTTCTTGAGCCCCTCACTCAGGACGCTGGCTTCCTTTCAGGCGGCGATGGGGCGGCTGGGCGGTGGTTCGTTCGTCATCTCGCCGGATATGTCCATCCATGGCCTCGAGACCCGCCCCGGGATCGTCATGGATGGCGCGGCCGCAGAGCACATTCGCGAAGCCGTGCCGGTCATTGCTTCGTATGGGGATGCGATGGGCATTCGGGCATTCGCCGAGCGGCGTAACCTGGACGATGATCTCGCCGATACCGAGTTCGAGAATCTGGCCTCGCTGGTCGACGTCCCGATGATCAATATGGAGTCCGCCATCCAGCATCCCTGCCAGAGCCTCGCGGATTGGAAGACGATGGACGATCTGGGGATGCCCGCGCAAGGTGGGCGCTTCGTCCTGTCGTGGGCCTTCCACCCACGCGCCTTGCCGCTCGCCGTACCCGCTTCGACGCTGCACATGGCGGCGCTGCGCGGCATGGATGTCGTCGTCCTGAACCCGCCCGGGTTCGACCTGCCCGAGGCCATCATGGCCAAGGGTCACGCCGCGGCACAAGCATCCGGCGGCAGCGTCACGCAGACCGGCGACCGCCGCGAGGCGATGGAAGGCGCTCACGTCATTTATGCCAAGTCCTGGTCCTCGACGCAGCACTACGGCGACCGGCTCGCCGATCAGGCGCAGCGCGAGGAGTTGATCGACTGGTGTGTCGATGACCCCTGGTTTGAGAATGCGCAAACCGATTGCCGGTTCATGCATTGCCTGCCGGTCAGGCGCGGTGTCGTGGTCGCCGATCGAGTTCTCGACGGCCCGCGCAGTATCGTACTGCCCGAAGCACGTAATCGAATGCTCGCCCAGATGGCTGTCCTGCACGAGATGTTGAAGGACTAACGAGCGATGGCACATCTCAGCGGAAACGAGCGAGCCATCGTCGTCACGGCATTGAAACACGCGGCGCCTTACATTCGGATGTTCAAACGTAAGGTCTTCGTGCTAAAGGCGGGCGGCGAGACATTCGTATCGCCCGAGACGACCCGCGCGATCGTCGAACAGGTCGGCATCCTGCACGAAGTCGGTGTCCGAGTCGTACTGGTTCATGGCGGCGGGCCACAGTCGACCCGGCTTGCGGAATCACGGGGTATCCCCATTCGATTCGTTGACGGGCGTCGCGTCACCGACAAGGACGCGCTGGAAGTTATGGCGACCGTATTGAACGACCAGATCAACCCCATGATCCTGGCAGCGTTTCGGGATCTGGATATTCCAGCGGTCGGCATCTGCGGTCAGGATGCGCGCGTGATCAAAGCGCACAGGCGCCCACCGGTCGCGCGGGGAGGAGACGATGGAGACACCGTGGACTACGGCTATGTCGGTGATATCGATGCAATCGACGCCGACATACTCTTCGACCACCTGAATCACGGCCTGATCCCGGTAATCAGCCCGATCTCGGCCGATGACGAGGGGACGCTGCTGAATATCAATGCCGATACGGTAGCGGCGGCCGTCGCGGCGGCCGTCGGTGCCGAAAAATTGATCCTGGCAACCACGACGTCGGGCATACTCGAGTCCAGGGATGACCCGGGGTCCGTGATCTCTTATATCGACATAGCGGGCCTCGCCAAACTCCGTGACGAGGGCCGGATCGCCGAGGGCATGTTGCCGAAGGCGGCCGCTATAGAGCAGGCCTTAACGGGCGGAGTCCCGCGGGTCCATGTTATCTCCAGTGAATTGCCCGACAGCCTGCTATTGGAAGTCTTTACGAACGAAGGGACCGGCACGCTCGTGGTCAACGATATCGAGCATCTAACCCCGGCGGAGCAAACCAGCTAGAGATGAGCCGATGACGCGCCTGTGGGACAAAGGAGCAGCGCTGGATGAACGAATCCTGAAGTTCACGGCGGGCGAGGATCATCGTTTGGACGAACGCCTCGTCGAATATGACGTTCGCGCGTCGATCGCACACGCGCGCATGCTCGGCAAACAGGGGCTGCTGACGCCCGAAGATTGCACTGCGATCTGTACGGGCCTCGAAACGCTGGGCACGCAGCATGCGGATGGCGAGTGGTCCATCCAACTCGAGCAGGAGGATGTGCACAGCGCGCTGGAGCAACGCCTCGTCGAACTCATCGGCCCCGCGGGCGGTCGCGTGCATCTCGGTCGTTCGCGCAACGATCAGGTGCTGGCCGCGCTTCGGCTGTATATGCGCGACGCCGCTAAAGCGCTCGCAGATGGCGCTAACGAGGTCGCCAACGAACTGGACGGCATCACGGAGCGCCAGGGAGCGGTCCCGCTACCGGGCTATACGCATATGCAGCCGGCGATGCCGAGTTCCGTGGCGCTGTGGGCTGAAGGGTTTGCGACCGAGCTTCGCGACGACGCCGAGGGATTAGCCGGCGCGGCGCGCCGAGCCGACCTGAATCCGCTCGGGTCGGCGGCCGGGTATGGTGTTCCGGGGCTGCCATTGGACCGCGAAGCGACTCGGGAGTCATTGGAGTTCTCGCGCACGCAGGATCCCGTGACGGCAGTGCAATTGAGCCGCGGCAAGGCCGAGGCCTCGTTGATATTCGAGCTGACATTGCTGTTGGGCGACCTCGGCCGGCTCGCCTCTGATCTGTTGTTGTTCTACACGGAAGAGTTCGCTTTCGTCTCGCTGCCGGACGAGATGACCACGGGCTCATCCATCATGCCGCAGAAGCGTAACCCGGACGTGTTCGAACTCGTGCGCAGCGCGCAGGCCGTGGCGACGGCCGCACTGATGGAAACCCTGACGATCACGACGAAACTCACGTCTGGCTACCAACGCGACCTACAGCGATTGAAGGCACCACTATTCCGCAGTATCGATCTCGCCGACGACACACTCGCGATCATGGCGCACGCATTGCAAGGCGTGCGATTTCGTCCTGACAAGACCGAGCCGAGCGAGGAATTGTTCGCGGCCGAACGTGCCAACGAGTTAGTGGTCAAGGAAGGCATCCCGTTCCGGGAGGCCTATCAGCGCATCGCGGCGACGCTGAAGCGGCAACGCGATAACTAAAGACGACGATGGGTATCTGGCCTGACACGACACGATCGCCACGACTGGTCATGTTCCTGATCCTGGCCGCGACGGGCCTGCTCGCGAGCTGCGGCCAGAAGGGCGCGCTCATCCTGCCGGGCCCGGAGATTACGCCCGTCGTCGAGGAGGCTGTACCCACCGACGAGGAGGACGAACAGGAGCGTGAGGCCAACGATGCACAGGACAATGCACAGGACAGTCCACAGGACGATGCACAGGACGCCGAGTGAGCCATCGCCCGGTGTCCCGGTGACCCATGGGAGGTAAGCCCTTCGTCGTCGTGGACGGCTCGACGTATCTCTTTCGGGCCTACCACGCGGGGCTCAGAGCAGGACTCAGCCTTAACTCGAGTCAGGGAGAACCGACGGGCGCAATTCACGTCGTCCTTAATATGCTTTACAGCCTGCTCGATGAGTACGAGCCCGAGCACATCGCCGTCGTCTTCGATGCGCCCGGCAAGACCTTCCGCGACGATCTCTACTCGGACTACAAGGCCAACCGGCCGCCGATGCCCGAGGACCTCCGCCCGCAGATCGAGCCGCTGGTTCAGGCGGTCGAAGCCATCGGCCTGCCGGTGCTACGCATAAAAGGCGTGGAAGCCGACGATGTGATCGGCACACTGGCCACCCGCGCCACGGCGGCGGGCCTGACCACGGTGATCTCCACCTCCGACAAGGATATGGCCCAGCTCGTCAACGAGAACGTCACGCTCGTCAATACGATGAGCCACACGACGATGGACGCGAACGGCGTGTTCGAGAAGTTTGGCGTGACGCCGGAGCAGATAATCGACTACCTCGCACTCGTCGGCGACAGCGCCGACAATATCCCGGGCGTGCCGGGGGTCGGCCCGGTGACGGCGGCGAAGTGGCTCGACAAGTACAAAGATCTCGACACGATTACGAGCCATGCCGAAGAGATCCCGGGGAAAGCCGGGGAGAATCTCCGCGGCA
>JAZFYK010000194.1:0-4832 GCA_036443505.1 Gammaproteobacteria bacterium
TACCAACTTCGCATTGGTGGATTGATTTTCCCCTAGTTCTGTTTCCGGGCGTATTTCTTGGCGCCCTGGCTATTCCCCGTGTTTGGGCGTCGCTGGTAAGTGACCATGACGCGGTTAACCAAACTGGTTCTTTGCTCTGACAAATCGTTGAGCCGTACCGTTGCCAAAAACAAAGGCCGGACGCCGAAGGCGGCGCCCCGGTGAACTCTATCGTTAGCGCTAGTCGGCACGGCAAGCTGGGCTTGCGACGCCCGCTTATGACCGTTAGCGGCCTGTCAATTAGTTATTTATCTAGCAGTTTGAACGGCCGCTTTCGAGAAAAGCAGACGTTCAGAATCTCGCTGTCGATATTTGTGGGTTGAGGGACCGCTTTACCCCCGATAGCGGCCGTTGGGATAGTAGAGTCCTGAGGGGCAACTAATGACCCATAGCGGCCGTCGGCCGACAAGGAACCTGACCAACTGCAACCATGGAATACGTCGGGCCAATAACGTTGGTTGCGGTGGTGCATACCGCCCGCGCCACATATTCCCGGTACATCAGACCTCGACAACAGGATACAATTTCCGGTCCTTCTTGCCGTATTCGACACGTCTACAACTGGAGTCACGCATGCGCGCCATCGTAATTGCTACCCTTCTTGGCCTTCTGGCATCGACGGCCGCCGCAGAAACACGTCTGCTCAGATTCCCGGACCTGTACGGAGATACGGTGGTCTTCACATACGCCGGCGATCTGTGGCTGGCCAATACGGACGGTAAGAATGTCCGGAGGCTGACCTCGCACCCAGGTCAGGAGCTTTTTGCCCGCTTCTCCCCGGATGGCCAGCATATTGCGTTTACGGGTCAGTACGACGGCGGGGAACAGGTTTACGTAGTCCCTGTCACCGGGGGCGAACCAACGCGCCTGACCTGGTACCCGTCCGAGGGGCCGCTGCCTGCACGCTGGGGCTATGACCACCAAGTCTACGGCTGGACCCCGGACGGCGAGGCCGTGCTGTTCCGGTCCGTTCGCGAAGGATTCAGTCTGACGGACTCGCGACTTTACACGGCGAAAAAATCGGGCGGTTTGCCCGAAGCGCTGCCGATGGTTATTTCAGGGGCCGGCGCGCTATCCCCCGAGGGCGACCGGATTCTGTTTTCGCCACTATTCCGTGACTTCCGGACCTGGAAGCGCTATCAGGGCGGCTGGGCACAGGATCTTTATATCTTCGAGCTCGACGGATCGGGATCACGAAACATCACCGACCACATACGCACGGACCGCGATCCGATGTGGATGGAAGTCGGCATCTTTTTCGTATCCGACCGTGACGACTACCTGAATATTTACGCCTACGATCTCAGCAACGAGCAAACACGCCAGCTTACCCAACACCAGGGCCTCGACGTGCGCTGGGCGAGCGACGACGGGTCCCATCGGATCGTTTACGAACTGGATGGCGCTTTGCGTATTCTCGATGTCCGTAACGGCAACGACCAACAGCTCGCAATCAGTGTGCCGGCGGATACCGGCTTCAAGCTCGGCGAGCAGGTCAAGGTGGCCGAACATCTCGAAAGCTTCGACGTAAGCCCGAACGGCGAGCGTATTCTCGTGGCCGCGAGGGGCGAAGTATTTTCGGTGCCCGTCGAGCACGGCGTATCGCGCAACCTGACGAACAGCGCCGCTGCTCACGAACGGGAAGTCGCCTGGTCCGCCAAAGGCGATCGCGTCGCCTGGATATCCGACGCGAGTGGCGAGGAAGAAATATACGTTGGCGACCACCTCCGGCAAACGGCGGCAACGCAAGTGACTTCCGACTCGGCAACGCGACTCTATAGCCCGTTGTTTTCGCCAGATGGAAGCAGAATCGCTTACGGCGATGCGGAAGCGAGAATCTTCGTCGTCGACAGCGACGGCCGCAACAAGCGACAGGTCGCGGATGATCCCGGGTATCCTCAGCACGATTTTTCCTGGTCGCCCGACTCGCGCTGGCTCGCGTATTCCATGGAGAATCCGAACGGCTACCGGTCTCTGTATATCTGGGACAGCGAATCCGGCAAGTCACAACGCGTTAGCGACGAGATGTTCAGCGCGTACAACCCGGTATTCGCGCCAGGCGGCGGTCAACTCTACTTCTTGTCGGATCGGATGTTCGCTCCTCAGATTGACCTGCTGGAGTGGAACTTTGCAAACAACCGGAGCACCGGCGTCTATGCACTGATGCTGACGTCAACGGCCGAGAATCCGTTCGCCCCGCGGAACCTGGAAGGGATGCCGGAGGACAAGGACGAAGATGAAAGCAAAGAAGACAAAGCGGATGCGGTGAAGGTAAGCATTGAATTCGACGGCCTGGCTACCCGGGTCGCCCGCGCACCGATCGACTTCGACAATTTCGGCGGCCTGTCGGCGTCCGCTGAACACCTGCTTTTCGTCGCCAACCCGGCATTCTTTTACGGCCGCGACATCGAGCCCGGTGCGGAGCTGCGCGCCTATTCCCTGGAAGACAGGGAGGTGTTCACCATTGCGAACAAGGTCGACGAGTATGCACTCGCCCAGTCCGCAAGCCAGGTCGTGGTGGCCCAGGAGGGCGCGCTCAGCCGCTTCGACATCAAGAAGGATGAGCAGGAGGCCAAGAAAGCCGATCTCGACAGCTTGACGGCGCGACGTGTTCGTTCTGTGGAGTACGCACAAATATTCGACGAGGTCTGGCGCCGCTACCGCGATCACTTCTACGTCAGGAACATGCACGGCTATGACTGGGCCGCACTGCGCGATCGCTATCGGCCTCTTCTCGAGCACGTAGCGCATCGTGCAGATCTCAACTATCTGATCGGCGAAATGATCGCTGAGCTGAGCGTCGGACACACCTACATCGTCGGGGGCGACATCGCGACCACGGAACGCTCGAGCGATGCGCTGCTGGGAGCGACCTTCGAACTGGATAGTTCGGCCGGCTTGTACCGTATCGGCACGACCTACGCCGGCCAGAATGAGGAAGACAAGTATCGCTCGCCTCTGACCGAACCCGGCATAGACGCCAAGGCTGGCGACTACGTGCTCGCCATCAATGGACGCGCGCTGAATGCCGATATCAACCCCTATTCGCTCCTCAAGGGCCAGGGCGGGCGCCTGCTGGAGCTGACGCTCGCCGACGACGCCCGCGGCAAAAACCCACGCACCGTGCTCGTCAACCCGATTGCCAGTGAAAACGCTCTGCTATACCTGAAATGGGTGGCCAGGAATCGCGATTACGTCACGCGACAGACTGACGGCAAGGTCGGCTACCTGCACCTGCCCGACATGGGCGCCGCCGGCATTTACGAGTTCACGAAGTGGTTCTACGGCCAGGTTCGAAAGCAGGGAATGATCATTGACGTGCGCGGCAACGGCGGCGGCAACGTTTCGCAGATGGTGATCAACCGTCTCGCCCGCAGCCTCGTTTTCATGGGTTATGGCCGCGGCATCGACAACCTCGGCACCTATCCGAACGTTGTTTTCACCGGGCCAATGGTCGCGCTATTGGACGAAGATTCAGGGTCCGATGGCGACATCTTCCCCGCCGCCTTCCAGACGCTGGAACTCGGCCCGCTGATCGGCAAGCGGAGCTGGGGTGGCATCATCGGCATTACCAACCTGGGCCCGCTGATGGACGGTGGCACGGTATACGTGCCGCAGTTCGCGACGGCGTCGGCCAGCGGTGAATGGACCATCGAGGGCGTCGGTGTTAGTCCGGACATCGAGGTCGATAACCCGCCGGAGGCCGTGCTGCGAGGCGAGGACGCGCAGCTCGATCGGGCGATCCAGGAAACCCTGCAGCGGCTTCAGACTCAGCCGGGCACGTTGCCGCCCCGGCCGGCGGATCCTGTAAAAACGCCGGGTAACCAGTAAGCATGTGGGAGCAAATGCTGACTATGTGGGAGCGGCTTTAGCCGCGATTTGAATGCGTCCCTGTGGGAGCGGCTTCCAGCCGCGATTCGAGCACGGTCAGGAAAAGTTTCGGCTCGGGACGAACCCGATAGTTATCGGTCTCATCCGCCCACAGGATGCGCCCGCCCGCTGCGGTGATGATGACCGTGGGTAACACCGTCTCGCTGTCATAGCCCAGCATCTGCATGCCCATCGGAACCCCGTAGGCATTCGCAATGCCCAACGTTTGCGCGCCCCGGTGGGAATAATTACTGATGGAGACGTGCCGATCGAACGATCGAGCCTTGAAGATTCAAGTTTAGATTGGGAATACCGCAAGATGTCGGCACGGTATCTAGCCCGACACCAACATAGCTTCGTTGTCGCAAGTGAGTGCATTGACGCGATTCATGAAGCATTGCTTATATGGGACGATTGCGCACAGGAGCTGAAAGACTTGGCGGACCAGCTCAGCGAGAAAGAACGCCAGGTCTTAGTCGAAGCGCTGAGGTATATCGATAACTTGCACCCGAGTACGGAAGCAGAAACAAGAGTGAATAAGGATATCTTGTACGCTCGCGCCGACCGAGATGTGAAGGATCCGTTTGCCAACGACCCCTTTGCGACAGAGTACAATGATATCGTGGTTCGAATCCAAGTATTGCTACGACCCAAGCTCCATTTGGAATAGGACGAGCAACCATGGGGCGAATTACAGCTCCTATGTTCGCTTCGGGTGGTTAATCGACCAACGGAAACGGCTCTGCGTATAAATCGATGTTTTCTACAAACGCGCCCCCGCTACCACCTTGATGCAAAGAGCTGCTTGAGTCGCTCGAGCGTCGTAATTCGATACACGTACCGACACTGGTCTGCAGGCTGAATGTTGAGATACATCGATGCCTAACGCTATTAGTCACGGAATCTGGTCCGCTGACTTGAGA
>JAZFYK010000195.1:0-4642 GCA_036443505.1 Gammaproteobacteria bacterium
TACGTTTATTGTTGAACGGGTCGAGATAGATCGTAAAACTATCGTCCCACTGCGAGCTCCCCCCCTGGATCATCTGCCGCGCCCTGATCTGATCGGGCTCGCTGTCCCACATGCGCGCGCCGACATATAGGAAATCGTCATCGAAGAGTAGATAGACCAGCGTCCGCTCGCTGGGCACACCATGGTCCACGGGGTTGAATTGATGAAAATCGTCGATTACGGTTGCTTCGGACCAGGCGGCATCGTCAAGGACGCCGTCGAGCGTCGGTGGCGAATCCGTCCGAGTCATCGCCACGCGTTTTTGTTCCTGGGCACCCTGGAGACCGTCGCCGTCCTGGGCAGCTACAGAGGCGACCCCCAAGAGCAGCAATACGGGCGGCAGACGAGTAATACCGTTCATCACAATCCTAGGCATTCCCTGGCCTTGGCGCTGCAAGCGCGAATCAACTGAAGATTGTGCCAGAATCGCTTCTGGAACGAGATTAAGAATCCTTCAGAAATGGGATGCCGTCTGCCACACTCACCCCCTGATTCGACGAGCTAGGCCTATGATCGACATGATTCGCTTAGTCCCACGAACGGCCCTGCTGGCGTCGCTCTGTGGGATCCTCGCGTCGTGCACGACGCCCGAGCCCAGTGCGCTTACCGAGCCTCCCGAGCCCGTTGCCCCGCCGGAAGTTCGCGTGGAACGCGTCACCGTGGTGCCCGAAGGGCTTCGGCCGGCCGTCATGGGGCCCAACGCGGGTGTGTCTGCCGGGCACCCGCTGACGGCTGCGGCCGCGTTGGAGGTTCTTCAAAACGGCGGCAACGCATTCGATGCCGGCGTCGCGGCGCTGCTCGTCGGCGGTGTCGTGGAGCAGGATCTTTATAGCCTCGGCGGCGAGGCCCTGGTGCTCGTCTACCCCAGGGCCGAGGGTCAAGTGACATCGATTGCGGGCCAGGGCTGGGCGCCACGCGGTAGGACGATCGAGTGGTACCGCGAGCGGGGGAAAGACCTCAACGGTTTCGGGCTGGATCCGGCCGTCGTGCCCGGCGCGATACACGGCGCGCTGACGGTACTCGAGCGCTGGGGGACTATGAGTTTCGAGGCCGTAGTCGCGCGTGCTATCGCGTATGCCGAGGACGGGTTCGCGCTGTCCCCGCGCACGGCTCGAGCCCTGCAGCGGGAGCGCGACTTCATCGAACAGTGGCCCGACAATCGGCGTTATTGGTCGAAGCCGAACGGCTTGTTCTACGAGGCCGGTGAGTTGATCCGCATGCCGACACTCGTCAATACACTGAAGAGAATGGTTGCCGCCGAGCGGGAGGCCGCGACCCGGGGCCGTGAAGCCGGAATTACGGCAGCCCGGGACCGATTTTATCGAGGCGACATTGCGCAGGAGATGGTGGCGTTTCTCCAGGCGCACGGCGCACCGTTCGACATGGACGATTTTGCCGAGTTCTACGCGCGCGTAGAAGAGCCGACGAGTACGACCTACAAGGGCTATACGGTCTACAAGCAGTCGTTCAACAGCCAGGGACCCGCGCTCCTGCAGATGCTCAATATCCTCGAGAACTTCGACCTGCAGGCCATGGGGCATAACAGCGCCGACTACATACACACCATTGTCGAGGCGATGAAGCTTGCCTATGCGGACCGTGATACGTACTACGCCGACCCCGACTTCGTCGAGATCCCTGCCGCCGGCCTGCTATCCAAAGAGTACGCGAGGCAACGCGCGCAGTTGATCGACATGGAGCGGGCATCGACATTGTCGCTCGCGGGGAACCCGCTCGCGTTCGACGACGATGTCGACGATTGGGCGTATTGGATCGCCGGTATCGGTGCACCCAGCGGGGACCAACTGCTAGCCGGAGTCGACTACCCCAGCGCCTGGAAGGACACGACACACATCGCCATCATCGATAAGGACGGCAACATCTTCGACAGTACGCCGAGCGGCGGCTGGATCGGCGGCTCGGTTATCCTCGGTGAGACGGGCATCGCGTTGAGCGTACGCGGCGAGCAGTTCTGGCTGGATGAGACCCGAGCCGCACAACTGCGGCCGCGCTCACGGCCACGCTATTCGCTCACACCCAGCATCGTACTGCGTGACGGCGAACCGTTCCTCGCCATCGGCACACCCGGCGGCGACAATCAGGAACAGACCATACTGCAGACCTTCCTCAATATCGTTGAGTTCGAGGACGACTGGTACCCGAACCTGCACGAAGCGATCGCGTCGCCACGTTTTCAGACATTGCACTTCTACGAATCGTTCTGGCCGCATGACACGGGCTTCAACCGGCTCAATGTGGAGTCGACAGTCGCGATCTCGACCCTGCGCGACCTGGCATCGAGGGGCCATGAGGTCTACCGGGCTTCACCGCTGGGCCTGGCGGGATGCGCGACGATCGTCATGCTCGACCTGAATACGCAGGCCCGTATCGCCGGCGCGGATGCACGCCGCGACTGTTACGCGATGGCTTACTAGCCTGCTGGACGTGCCTCAACGTGTCGACATTTTGCCGTGAATAGAATGTCTGCGTTGTTCCGAATGCGCCGCTCGAGACTGAGCTTTGCCGCGGCGTTGACGGCCTCTTTCCTGGTCACTATCCAGGGTATGGCCGCGGAGCCGCCCGAGTCCGAGGAGTTGCCTCTGTGGGAATTCCGTTTCGCCGCCTTCAGCCGCTATGCGCCAGTCTACCCGGGCGCCGCCGACCACGACCTGACGGTGCTGCCATTACCCTATCCCGTCTATCGAGGATCCCGCTTGCACTTCGGCGACGACCTGGACGAGTTCGCCGAAGGACACGTGCTCGCCGGACCGCGCGTCCAACTCGACATCAATTTCAACGTGAATTTCGGGGCGGACAGTGAAGACATTGCGGTACGGCGCGGCATGCCGGATCTGGATTTTCTGCTCGAGGTCGGCCCCGAACTGGAGATCAAGCTCAATAATCGTCCGGCTTCTGAAGGCGAATTGCTGCTCGCACTGCAGTTGCGTGCCGCAGTGTCTTTCGATGGCCTGGACGCGACCGGACGCGGCGTCGTGTTCAGCCCGGAACTCGAATATCGGCTCGACCAGGCATTCGGTACGCGAAACGACTGGAGCCTACGCTGGAGGCCGGTCTGGGGCAGCGAAAAGTATGCGGACTACTATTACGAGGTCGCGCCCATCTTCGCCACGATGGTGCGCCCCCCCTTCAACGCCTCCGCAGGCTATATCACCTCCGAATTCCGCGTGGGTTTCGAACGCCGACTCTCGGAACGGCTGATATTCGACGGCTCCGCTAAGCTCTGGATCAATAAAGGTGCGAAGAACCGCGATAGCCCATTGTTTCAGGACGATTACGGTCTCGGTTTGCAGGGTGCGTTCATCTGGAGGCTCGGGGCGAGCGAGCGGCGCGCCACGACGCTCTGAGCTACCCGGGGACTATCACCCAGTGGAAAACAGACATCGTGTGCTTGTTGCAGCGACGCTGGTTGCAACCTCCCCCGTGTTCGGACACCACAGCCCCATCATTTTCGATGCCGATGCGATTGTAGTCGTTCAAGGCCCAGTAAGCCGGTTCGACTGGACGAACCCTCATGCCTACATCTTCGTCGAGACGACAGACGACACCGGCCGCACGGTCGAGTGGCAGTTCGAGACCGATGCGACGTCTATCCTGCTGCGCAATGGCTGGACGCCCGAGTCGTTGACACCGGGCGACATCGTATCCGTGCGAGCGAACCCGGACAGGCTCAGAGACCGAGCCCACGCGTTGATGATCTCGCTGGAGAAGGAGGACGGTTCCGTCTTGACGCCGACATCCGGCGACCCGGGCGCTCCGGTGGTCACGCCACCGGCGGCCGACCTGTCCGGCATCTGGGAGCAGCGCTTCGAGAACTTCCTTGAGTTCTATGAGCGTGCAGCTAATGTCGCCACGACCGAGAAGGGGGCGGCTGCGCGTGCGCAATACGATTTACGGTCGGAGAACCCGGTCGCGGCATGCATCGCTTATCCCTCGCCAATGATCGTCGCAGCGCCACAGTATTTGAACGAGCTAGCGGTTCACGATGACCGAGTCACCATCCACAGTGAGTTCTACGATGTCGAGCGGACTGTCTACCTCGATGGGCGCAGACACCCCGTGGATGGCGAACGAACCAACCAGGGTCATTCCATCGGCTGGTGGGACGGCGATGCCCTGGTCGTGGATACCACGCTTTTCGCCGACCATCGATCGCCGCTGCCCGGTACCGGGGTGCCTTCGGGCGCCGAGAAGCACGTCGTGGAACGGTACGCGTTGAGCGAAGACGGGACCCGGATCCTCATCGACTTCACGCTCGAGGATCCCGAGTACCTGGCCGAGCCCTTCACGGGCACGCTCGAGTGGCGCTACTTACCGCACCTCGAACTCGCGGCGTTCGATTGCGATATTGAGCAGGCCACGCGTTTTATGTTCGAGCCGTCAGGCCGTTAGCATCGGTAGCGCGAGTGAACGGAATTTCACTGCAGTATCGACGCAGCTTGTGTTAGCCTAAAGCCAGATGATTGCCATGAATTACAAGAGCTTAGCCGCCGCCGGTTTTCTGTTACTGCTCGTCCCAGCGCCCTGGGCGGCGGCCCATCATTCGCTGTTGGCCGAATTCAACGCGGACAGCGCAATTGAGCTA
>JAZFYK010000196.1:0-2871 GCA_036443505.1 Gammaproteobacteria bacterium
CGGAAACACGGCGAATCGATAGCCGGCATGCTCGTGCAGCGTGGTGCCGTGCGCGATCATCGGGGCGACGACCGGAATCTCATGACCGTCAAGCTCCGCGGTAAACTCGTGCTCCTCCAGGATCGCCTCGTCCGTCCATCGGCCCGGTCGATAAAACTTCGCGACGAGGAAGCCGCCGTCTTCAATGCCCAACTGGTAGACGCGGTTCTCATAGCTGTTCAGCGCGAGGATTCTGCCGTCGCATTGAAAGCCGACGCCTTCTAGCGATTCCATGATCACGTCGGGCGAGAGATTGGCGTAGGGCGGCTCTGACATCAGGTTTCGTTCCTTTGATCGACAACGGCCATGCCTGTTTACGTGTATGGCGCGGATCCGTAGTCTCTCGTCCATGATACTGGGGCCACCCCTCGCCAGCACTGCATTTCTCACCGCGATCGCCATGATCGCCTTCGCCGCGAACTCCCTGCTCTGTCGCATGGCACTGGGTGCCGGGCTGATCGACGCCGCGAGTTTCGCCACGGTCCGCGTCGTCGCAGGCGCCACGGTCCTGACGTTGATCGCCGTGCCGCGCTGGCGCGCCCGCGGTCGAGAGAAAGCAGATCCGATCGCCGTCGTGTCGTTGTTCCTTTATATGGCGTTCTTCTCCTTTGCCTATCTCTCCCTTGCCGCCGGGACCGGTGCCTTGATCCTGTTCGGCGCGGTGCAACTGACCATGCTTTCCGCCGCGCTGCAGGGCGGCGAGCACTTCTCATGGCTGTCCTGGGTGGGCCTGGCGCTCGCATTGCTGGGCCTCGTCTATCTCCTCTCGCCCGGGCTCGCGGCGCCGGATCCCCAGGGGGCCGTGCTGATGATCATTGCGGGCATCGCCTGGGGTATTTATTCACTGCGAGGCCGGCGAACCGCCGACCCATTGGGCGCGACAGCGAATAGTTTTATTTTTTCCGTCCCGCTCGTGGTTGTGGTTAGCCTGTTCGCATTGGCAAACGTTCAGGCATCGCCGCGCGGCGTTGGACTCGCGATCGCCTCGGGCGCCATCGCATCGGCGCTCGGGTACGTCGTATGGTTCGCAGCGCTCGGTGGCCTCACGGCCACCCGAGCCGCGACCGTACAACTATCGGTGCCGATCATCGCCGCGTTCGGCGGCGTCGTGCTGTTGTCCGAGGACGTCACGGTGCGCCTCCTGATCGCGTCGGCCGCGACGCTGGGCGGTATCTGGATCGTTCTCGCCCAGCGCACAAGACCTACGGATATCCGGTAATCGCCGACTTTGCTACAGTCGCTACCGATGACAGTTGCAACGATAGACCTGCTCCTGGCCCGCCGCTCCACGCTGGCGATGAACCTCGGCGAACCCGGTCCGGACGACGAATCGTTGGATAAGATCCTGCGCGCGGGCATTCGCGTTCCCGACCACGGCCGCACGGAGCCGTGGCGGATACAGGTCCTGTATAAGGACGCTCAACGCGCGCTGGCCGAGATCTGCGTCGAGATATTCAAGCGGGAGCATCCGGCTGCTGCCGAGGTGCAGATCGAGTTCGAACGCAAGAGACCCCAGCGCTCACCTGTACTGCTGATCGTGACGTCTCATCCCAAGCCAGAGAAGTTCGACAAAGTACCGGAGATCGAGCAGACACTGTCGTCCGCCGCCGTCTGCCAGAATATCCTGATCGCCACTGAAGCACTGGGGTACAACGCCCAGTGGGTCACGGACTGGCTGGCGTATCATCCGGAGGTGCGCGAGGCACTGGGCCATCAGACCGACACCAAGATCATCGGCTTCATACATATCGGCACGGCCAGCGAGCCACCGAATGAAAGACCGCGGCCGGATTTCGAAACCATAGTCAGCGAATGGCGTCCAACTACCACCTGATCTGTTTTCAAGGATACGTTGTTCGATGCGCCGACTTACTCTTTATGCGATCTGTGGTCTGGCCGGTTTGATTGCACAAGTAGCGGCCGCGCATCACGGCTGGGTCGCCTACTACGACCGCGACCAACGCGTCACGGTCCAGGGTGTGGTGCGAGAGGTCCAGCTCGTGAACCCTCACTCGTTCGTCTACATCGATACCGTCAACGAGGACGGTGAGGCCGAGGTGCGTTGGTGTGAGCTGCAGGCTCGCACGCAACTGGAACGGCGCGGAGTAACCCAGGCGTCGTTCGAGGTCGGAGCACCGGTTACGGTCGAGGGTTTCGCGTCGCGCCGCGACCCATTGGGGTGTGAGACCGGCACGATTTATCTCGTTGACGGCCAGGTCGTCACCTTTCGACACCCGAACGGCCAAAGCGTTTATGGAGCGCCGCAGGTAGTAGGTGACTTGAGTATCCTCGGCACCTGGTATCCGAAGGAGTTCCTGGCGGAAGCGGGCAGCACAACGGACTCGAAATCTGCGTTAACTCCGGAGGGCGAGGCCGCACACGAGGACTTCGATTGGATCACGCAGAATCCTACGTTGGATTGCAGCCCGGCCAGCAACATTCGGGCGTGGGCCGCGCCCGGCCTGCCCAGTGAAATCCGCCGCGAAGGCGATACGATCGTCCTGCACCATGAGTTTATGGATGTCCTGCGAGTAATCGATCTGGCCAATACGAAACACTCGGCCGATGCGCCTCGAACCGATCTGGGCCACTCAATCGGTAGATTCGAGGGGCGGGACCTGGTCATCGAGACGGCTCGATTCAGGGCCGGCGCACTATGGGCCGGCCGCCTGAACACCGAGGAGTTGCAAACCACGGAACGGCTGACCGTCGAGTTAGAGACCGGAGATCTACGGCTCGATTGGACCGCCACGGACCGTGCTTATTATTCCGAGCCGTTGCACGGAGCCCGTTTCATGACGAGGACCGATATCCCGATGGGGTCTTTCGATT
>JAZFYK010000197.1:0-6314 GCA_036443505.1 Gammaproteobacteria bacterium
ATGGCGTGGCGTCGCGATGGTGAGCCGGCTGTTCTCGTGAGCCGAGCGATCGACGAGACCGGAGAAGTCCAGCCGTCTCGGGACGAATTCCTGGCCGAGAAGGGTTCCCAGGTTTCCTACCACAACAATGCCGTCCAGGCCTGGCGTGTCGGAGCCGGCGGCGGAGTCACCAATGTCTACGTCTAACAATCCGCTTCGAGTTGGGCTCGGCACGCTGGCCGCAACGCTGCTCGCCACGGCCTACGCACAGGAAGGCCCGGATCTCGGCGAGACGCCGAGCGCGGAGCTCATCGCCGCCTGGGATATCAGCGTCTCACCCGACGGGACCGGACTGCCGGCGGGTTCGGGTACGGCGATCGAGGGAGCGCCTGTCTACGGGCTCAAATGCCTCGTCTGTCACGGCCAGGAGGGCGAAGGACTGCTGAACGACCGCCTGGTCGGCGGGCACGGGACGATCGGCGGGCCGGCCGCGACCAAGACCGTTGGGAGTTACTGGCCCTATGCGACGACGATATTCGACTACATCCGTCGGGCCATGCCTTATCTGACCCCACAAACGCTAACCGACGATGAAGCCTACGCGCTCACGGCCTACCTGCTGTACCTGAACGGCATCATCGAAGACGACGAGGTCATGAACGCAGAAACGCTGCCGGAGGTCGAGATGCCCAACCGGGAGAATTTCGTCCTCGCCTATCCGGCCTCTCGCTAGCTAGCCTCGTCCATCAGCCGCAGGAACTGCTCGTTCGTCCCGACACCGCCGTGGAGGGGCACATGCTGGACGACGTCCAGCTTCAGCCGCTGCATATTCCGATACAAACTCAGCATGTTGGGCGTCGGTGCTGCTTGTGCGCCCGGCGCCGGCGGCGTATAGAGGTCGGCGTTCACGAGTATCCTCTCCCCCGGCAGATAGACCATGACCATGTTCTGAGCGTGACCGAGCCCCTGGACCGGATGAATTTCGAGTGTCCGGTCGCCGTCACTGACGACGTATTTCTGATTCACGGCCTCGATCGGCGCCGGCCGGCGACTCGCCGTGAACATCGGATAGAACTTATCGAGCCGGTCGGGCGAAAGCGTCCGGGGCGCCGGGTGGAACATGACGTCCTGGTAGTAATCCCGGTTCCCCTGATGCGTGACGACCGTGGCACCCTGGGCGAGGTACGTTCGCAGCCCGCCCGAGTGATCGAAGTGGTGGTGCGTATTGACGATGTAGCGAATGGGCTTGCCCGGCACCAATCTACCGGTCTCCTCGATGACTGCCAGCGATCGCGCTTCGTTCTGTGGCGCCTCGATGACCGCGACGAAGTCGTTGAACTCGACGACGATACTATGATGTGAGCTGCCGGCGAGTCTCCAGACGCCTACCGCAAGCCGCTCGGATTCCACATTGACGGGCGGCACGGCGGCCTGTTGGATGGCTCTCGGCACCGCCATCTCGGTGACGGAGTTATTGACCTGGATGTCGGTCACTCGGATCTCCATCGAGTTATGGGCCGGGTTCAAGACCGGGTCGCCCTGGTGCTCGTGCATGACGGTCGGAAACATGACTCCGCCGAAATCCTGGTATTGCGTGTAGCGCATCTCAAAGAGCATGTCGCCGTACACGGGATTGGGGTACCAGGTCGTCACGAGCTCCACTAGATTCTGCTCGTTGATCGTCCCGTTGACGCGGTATTTCCCGTGCGCCAGGAACGAGATGATGGTCACCTGCCCGCCGTCTTGGGTCAGCCCGCCATTCGACGCTCCGGCGATCGTCAGCGAGAGCGCCTCGGCGTCACTCTCCAGCGCTGCCTTGAGGAAGCCGTGAGGCGTCAGCAGGATGTCGAGTTTGCGGAAATCAGCCACTGGTACGCCATCGAGGTAGAACCGTGTCTGCGGCACGGGTCTGTCGCCCACGATGTTCCACGCGTAGTCACCGTTCAGAATTTCCGTAATTAGCTGTTCGCCCTGGAACGGCCTGCCACCACCGCGATCCGGATAGCTGCCGCGCTGCCTCGTGAGGTCTTCGCGAGAGTAGCCGGCGTCGTAGTCGATGATCCGCGTGTAATCCGTCACCTCATAGCGCGGCCAGTCTTCTCCGACGCTATAAGCCTGGCCGACATTCGCGATCCAGCCCGTACCCGAGATCTGGATCGTCTCCATGTCGTCGGCACCCATCGTGCGTGCCGCGGCCTGCAATACGCCGCGGGCATCCTGCCCCAGCGCCAACCCGGCCGGTAGCACGAGAATTCCGAGAAGTACGACAAATCGATTCGTCATGACATCGCTCCTATTCTTATTGCGCAAAGGCGACTTAACGTCACTGTACGACGACTTCGAGCGGTTTGCCAGATGAGTCGGGCACGGAAGCTGCGACTCGAAGCCTATTGGCCGATAAGCCTCTCATCAGGCGGATTTCCCCTTGCGGAAGAGTCGCGGACGTGACTCAACGCACATCGTAGGATCAGCGCCTTGCATACAATTGGGCGTTTCAACCGACCATCGTCATCTACCACATGAGAATTCGGCATTGTGAACTCTGCTGAAGCGCAAATTCGACGACTGCTCCGGTTAGCACTTCTGATGCTCATCCCGGGTCTATCGATATACCAGACGGCAGATGCAGATGAAGAAGTCGATGCCTGGGTAGCCTCTCTACCAGATCCGCTGTCGTACTCAATTTACGAACGATACCCGGACTATGGAACGCCGCCATTCGAACGCGAAGTTCTCTGTGCGCTCCCTCTCGAACATCAGGGGCCGTCCGGAGGCATACCCCCGTCCGTATTAGGCGAACTGGCACAAGAACAGCACACAGCCGGCAGTATTCTGCAAGTGATTGACGATTACTGTGGAGTAGAGAATCTAGCGAATCGCCTCCAGATGGCAGATAGATTTGCCTCACCCCGCCCCTACATTCAGCCCTTGATTTTCTATGACTGCGGTGAGATGCCTGGCAGTTGTGAGGCGAATGGACCGAACGACTTGATGTGCTACGTCGAGCGGACGGAGTATCTCGCCGCGTGGAAGGTAGCCGTGTGGAATCTCGGGGAGACGACCGAGTACACGAGCCATGAGAATCTAGGCTTGTTACAGGAAGGAGGCGTTTTGCCTCGCGAGTCGGGAGTCATCGAGAAGGCTGCGCAGTATCTAGCGAACTGGCAAGCGGACCATCTGCCCGGCATTGCGGAAGCCAATAGCGCGAACTGCGTCAGCTATTTCACGGAGACCTATCTAGCGGCGACGCTGGCGACGGCACGGGAGAGAGAAGGGGCACAGGCTCAGCTGCAACGCCAAGCACAGGCTCAACAGCAACTCCAGGCACAAGCCGAGCAGGAGCTTGGCGAGCAACTACGAGCTGAGGAGGAGCAGCGTGCTGAGGAGGAGCAGCGTGCTGACCAAATACAAATGGCGCTGTTTGAAAGAGCTTCGATCGATCTGTCTATCAACCAGAGCCAACTGACGGTACAACAGGAGCAGGAGGCTGCACGAGCACAGGCGGAAGCCGACGCGCGAGAAGCCAGACGCATAGCGCGCGCAAGTACACATCCCTACGTCGCGATTTTCGATTGTTCGGTCAACGGCAGTTCCATGCCCTTCAGCGCTTGCCTTCAAACAGATGGACGCATAGAGGTCTACACCGCCGAGGGTGTACAGGCTTATACGCTGTCAGATCTAGCGGCATCATTCAGTCACACGGTAGACCTGACGCAAACGTTTAGCGCTAGTGCCCAGGTCGGAACAGGCAGCCAATCCGGCCGCATTGAAATAAGCATAGTAAGCCGGGTCTCAGGCAGGCCGTTTGCCAGCACGATGGCAAGCGGCGCTGGCGACTACGCGACTATCGAGAACTGATCGCGCTATAGCCCGACGACCCTGGGCAGCCATGTGACCAATAGCGGCACGTAAGTAACGAGAATTAGTGCGATCAGGGATATGCCGATGAACGGGAGCATGCTTCGAGACAGCTCCAGGAACGGAACCCTGAAAGTCACGACGCCGACGAAGAGATTCAACCCGAATGGCGGCGTCACCATCCCGATCGCGACGTTCAGCACGATCACCGCCCCAAGGTGAAGCGGATCGATCGCAAGCGATTGCGCAATCGGAGCGAAGAGTGGCGTCAAGACGATGATGGCGGAGTTCGGGTCGACGAACATGCCGGCAATCAGGAATACGACGTTTATCGATAAGAGCACTTCGTTAAGGGAACGACCCTCCATGTATCCGGCAAGGACCTGGGGTACATCCTGAAGTGTCAGGAAGTAAGCCAGGGCTGATCCCGCAGTGAGCAGTATCATCAGGGAAGCGATCACAACCGAGGATTTGAGGGTCACGTCGAATAACTCATGAAATTTAAGCTTTCGGTAGACGACCATTTCGACGAATAGCGAGTAGACGCAGGCGCCCGATGCCGCTTCTGTTGGCGTGAACGTGCCCGCGTAAATTCCGCCGAAGATTATGATCGGCAGGCCCAACGACCAACCGGCACGCTTAAAGCTGACGGCACGTTCTCGCCAGGAGACTCGCGGCTGACGCCCTACCTTATTGATTACCGCGTAGAGGTAACAATAGATCGTCAGGAGAAGCATCAACACAACTCCCGCACTCAGGCCGGCCAGAAAGACGCCTCCGACCGAGCTCGTTGTCGCCAACGCGTAGAGAATCATCGCGACGCCGGGTGGAACCAGCATGGCCAGCGTAGATGCTGAAAGTATCAGGCCTGCGGAAAAACCCCGGCTGTAGCCCTGCCTCAAGAGTGCGGGATAAACAATCGGGCCGATACTCAAAATGGCAGCCGTCCCGATACCGGATACCGCGCCAAACAGCGCGCACGTGACGGCCGTTGTAATCGCGACGCCTCCGGTTAGATGTCCGACAGTGGTCTCCACCAGCCGCAACAGCCTGCTGCTGATCTCGCCTCTGGATATGATATCGGCAGAAAACATGAACAAGGGGATAGCGAGGAGGCTGAACTTGTTGATGCCCTGCATCATCTGCTGAGTCAGCACCATGGCGGGCAGCGGTGGCCCGAACAATTCGAATGTCAGCAGCGTCGGCGCGAGAATCGCGATGAATACCGGCGCGGAGATCAACATCAGAAATACTGCGACGAATATAAATAGCAGAGCTGCCATCTTTACGGCGCTCCGGACGTCCGCGTTGGCGATTCTGCACGGTGGTCATATCTGTCACTGATGCACACGAAGGCGACTTGAAGAAACGCCAGGGTCATGAGTAGCCCACCGATCGGAACGGGCAAGTAGAAGAAGCCGGAAGGGATCTCGAGCATGGGATCTATCTGACCCGCACTGAAGCGAGTCCAGGTGAAAATAGCACTGAGCCAGGTGATATAACCGGTCGTCGCGGCTCCGAAGAGACCAACCGGGATCGGCAAGTTGCGGACGGCGCGCGCGGGTAAGAGGCGCAGCAGAATGTCGATGGTGATATGTGACCCTGAGCGCACGGCCGAATACGCCCCCAGGAAGGTCAACCATATGATCAGAAGACGCCCGAGTGCCGGTCCGCCGACAAAGGAAACATTAAAGACGCTCCGGCCGATGGAGTTTGAGAAGAGAACCGCGGTAATGGCGAACAGGGCGAAGACAAGCACCCATTTGATCACGCCATCGATCGCACCGAGGAGACTCTCGAATTTGTCAACGATCGCGCGCACTCACTCCCCCGTGTATTCAGACGCGACTAAGAATCAGTTCTCAGCGGTCAAGGCTCATATTTAGCGATTTCGGCCCTAAAGGCGTCGAGAATCGCCTGCCCTCGAGCCCCATTCTCCTGAACGTAGAACTCCTCGATCCCCGGCAGCACGGCAGCTTGCATGCGAGTCCACTCTTCGTGACTCGGCCGAGAAATCTCCAAGCCGCGACTCTCGAATGCGGGTAAGGCCGCCGAAGTAACAACTGTATTCGTTAACTCGGCGGTCATCCGGCCGCCGACGTCGACGGCTTCGCGGATTGCGTCCCGGCATCGCGCGGATCTCTGTTCCCACCACGGCTTGGGTACCATGATGACCTGATCCAAGGTCCCGTGATTCGTCAATGCAGCGTAGTCCTGGACCTCATGAAACTTCATGAAGAAGTCCGTCGTGATGGAGTTCTCCTGGGCGTCGATCGCTCCCGTTTGCAACGCGCTGTAGGTCTCGGAGAATGGCATGCCGACGGCCGTAAGACCGAACAGCCGCCCCTGTTCCTTTAAGACGGCGGATGGCATGACTCGTGCCTTCAGGCCGCCGAAGTTCTCGATCCGGTCAAGCGGTCTACGATTGCTCGTCCAGATCTTGTATCCCGTATGCCAGATCGCGAGCGACACGATGC
>JAZFYK010000198.1:0-5086 GCA_036443505.1 Gammaproteobacteria bacterium
CCGCGGCTTCGAGAGTGCCTTTTCCCTCCTTGAGGGCTCGGCAGACCACTTCGGTGCTTCGGCGGCTAACTATGCCGAGAACGGGCAGCATCTCGAAGCGGACCTCACGGATTTCTACTCCACGAGGGCTCACACCGACAAGCTCATCGAATATATCGATGCGAATCACGGCGACGACCGCCCATTTTTCGTCTACGCCGCCTATACGTCGCCGCACTGGCCGCTCCAGGCTCCCGAGGACTTTATCGACCGCTACGCGGGCCGCTATGACGACGGTTACGACGCGCTTCGCGAACAGAGAGTGGCGCGCGCCCGCGCCCTCGGCGTCGTACCGAACCTGGACCTGGGCGCCAGCTTCCAACGCGTCGGGACTGCCTGGGATGAACTCGATGAAGAAGCGCAGCGCGTCTCTGCGAGGAAGATGGAGATCTACGCCGCCATGGTCGAAAACCTGGACTTTCATGTCGGTCGGCTGCTGGCCTATCTGGACGCGATCGGCGAGCTCGACAACACCGTCATCGTGTTCATGTCCGATAACGGCGCGGAGAGCGACGAAATGGAGCTCAACCCGACGTTCATTCAACGCATCGCCAGGACCAACGCCGATAACAGCTTCGAGAATCTGGGCAGGCCGAACTCGTTCGTCTCCTACGGCCCCGGTTGGGCTCAGGCCGGAACCGCTCCGTTCAGCCGCTTCAAGGGCTATATCAACGAGGGCGGCACCCGCGTGCCCGCGTTCATCCTGCACGGCTCGGGCGCGAACCCAACCGGCATCGATGGCCAGTATCTCCGGGTCATGGATATCGCGCCGACACTACTCGAACTCGCGGGCGCGAAACTACCCGGTGACATCTATCGAGGCCGCGATGTCGAGCCGATGGAAGGCCGATCTTTCGCGGCGCTACTGAGCGGGGAACATACGCCGGTCTATACAGACGAAGAGCCGATCGGATCGGAGCTGCACGGGCACAGGGCCCTGCGGCGCGGCCAGTTCAAGCTCGTCTGGGAGCAGCCGGCGGGCAACACGTGGTGGGGCGATTCGATCCCCGACAGCTGGTATCGCTGGCAGCTCTATGATCTCGAGACGGATCCTGGTGAGGCCAACGATCTCAGTGCGACGTACCCCGAGCTGGTGGTGGAGTTAGCCGCGCAGTGGGAGGACTATGCGACCGCGCACGACGTGGTACGAGACGTCAGGATTCCGAACTTCGAGCGCTGGCATCCGGCCTCAGCCGGGCACTAGAATTAGGCCGGCAGGCCGATTGGCTCTGCACCGGTTTGCTGGCGGCCGGCCTTTCGCAGCTTGTTGATAACGGGGCCGTCGATGAGAACAACCTACCGAAGTCCCTGGGCCAGCCTGATCGTCGTGGCAGCCATGCTGACGCCGTTATTCACCGCGGCGGAGAGTTTTCGGCTCACCGCCGGTGGCCCGCAGTCGGCGAGCCTGCCGTGGATCGGCGTCATCCAGACGCTGGTCATACCCGAATCCAACCGCCGCCTGGCCGCCGCGGGCAGTGAGCACGAGATCGTCTGGCGGGAGGCGTTCGGCGGGTCGTTGTACAAGTGGCAGAACTCGCTCGAGGCCGTCGAGATCGGCCTGACGGACATCGGTTGGGTGGGTGCGTTGTGGGAGACGTCCAAGATGCCGTTGCAAAACGTCACCTACTACACGCCGTTCGTCACCGACGATCTGCTGCTGTTGCTCGACCTGTTCAACGACCTCCACGAGAGCATGCCCGCGCTGGCGCAAGCCTGGCACGAGCAGAATCAAATTCTCTTAGGCGCAAGTGGCGTCGATACTTACCATCTGATGACGACGTTCCCCGTCACCACGATCGATGACCTGGAGGGCCGCAAGATTCTGGCGCCGGGCCCGTCCGCCACCTGGCTGGAGGGCACGGGAGCCGTGGCCGTCAACGGCGGGCTATCGACCTACTACACGCAGCTCAGCACCGGGGTCGCCGATGGCGTGCTGACAATCCTCAGTGGCGCGTATCCTTATCGAATACACGAGGTCGCACCGTATATCACCTTGGTCGGGATCGGCGCACAGTTCAACGGCGGCCTGGCGATCAACAAAGAGACCTGGGAACGCCTGCCGCCTGATGTGCAAGCCACGTTCGCGGAGCTCGGCCGGGACTATAGCCGCACGATGGGAGAGACGGTCGTCGCTCGCTACGAGCAGGCGCTCGCGGCCGTACAGGAAGAGGGCGCGACCGTGGTCACGCTCGCCGACGACGAGAAGCGCCGCTGGATAAACGGTCTTCCGGACATCGCCGGCCGTTGGGTCGCGGCGGCGGAGCGGCGCGGACACCCCGCCGGAGAACTGTTACGAGCCTACATGGCTGCCGTCAGAGAGCGTGGTGTCGAGCCGTTGCGTGACTGGGACCGAGCCGAGTGAATCTCGGACGAGACTCTTAGTGGATCGCACGACCCCGACCCCTGCCCCACAGACACGCGTTGAGGACGTCTTCGCAGCCTTGATTCGCTGGATGAACGGTGCCGGCGTCGCCTGGATCTTCGCCCTGATGTTTCTGATCTGCGCAGACATTGCCGGCCGAACCCTGTTCGCTCGACCGATACAAGCCGTTCCCGAGATCGTCGCGTTCTCCCTGGTTGGCTGCGTGTTCCTGCAGCTCGCGTATGCCGTGCAGACGCACCGCCTGACTCACGCCGACGTGCTGCTCGACTACATTCGGCAGCGGCGGCCCGTGGCCGGACTCGCGCTGCAGGTAGCGGCAGCCGGAATGGGTTGTTTCGTGTTGAGCGTCATCGCGATCGGCGCGGCGCCCGATTTCTGGCGTGCGTTCCGCACGAGCGAATTTACCGGCGTGGAAGGCATCTATACGCTGCCTATTGCCCCCATCAAGTTCGTTGTCGTGCTGGGCGCCGTCATCGCGGCCGTCGAGTCTCTGCGACAGTTCCTCCGGCGCTCGGCGAGCCCTGCCGTGCCGGGGCAGAGTGCGAGGGTCTTGCTGGCGGCCATTGTGTTGCTGGGACTACTGAGCCTTGCTACGGCGCTGATGCAGGCCGCCGAACTCGGTGACCAGGTGATCGGCGTACTGACGATCGTCACGGTCCTGGTACTCATCGCGTTCGGCGTCCCGATCGCGGTTGCGTTACTGCTGATCGGATACGCCGGTCTCGCGCTCCTGAAGCGCGACTTCGGCATCGCGACCGACACGCTCTCGCTCGCCGCCCAGGGTACCGTGGCGGAATATGTCTTCGCGACCGTGCCGCTGTTCGTTCTGATGGGGCTTTTCGTCAGCGTCTCGGAGATCGGCCGCGACAGCTTTCGCGCGGCACAGCAGGTCTTCGGCCGGATTCGCGGCGGCTTAGGCGTCGCGACGGTGGCGGCCAATGCCGTGTTCGCGGCAATTACGGGCATCTCGATCGCCTCGGCGGCAATCTTCGCCAAGATCGCGGTGCCCGAGATGGTGGCAAGGGGCTATACGGCAAGATTCGCCGTGGGCCTCACCGCGGGTTCGTCCGTCCTCGGCATGCTGATTCCACCGAGCCTGTTACTCATTATCTATGGCGTCATTGCAGAGGTCTCTATCGGCGCGTTATTTATTGCCGCCATCCTGCCCGGCATTATCCTCGCCGCCGCACTCGCCATCGGCGTCCTCCTCATGGCATGGCTCTGGCCGGAATTCGTCGGGGAGATAAGCGCTGATGCGGGGGACGGAGACTCTGCGACGGTCCGCGGCTTCCTCTGGGCCGTATTCCCGGTGCTCCTCCTGATATTGCTCGTCCTGGGTGGCATCTATGGCGGCATCTTTACACCGACCGAAGCCGGCGCGGCGGGTGCGCTCGCGGCGATGTGCCTCGCCCTGATCAAGCGCCGCCTGTCCTGGCCCGGGCTCTGGGACGTCATACGCGAGACCGGCCAGGTCACTGTCACGATACTGTTCCTGATTATCAGTGCCAGCACCTTCAGCCGAATGCTGACACTGACCGGACTGCCTGCCGACATGGCCGGCTATCTTGGAGGCAGCGGTCTAGGACTCGCAGGTTTCCTCGCCGGTTACTTGTTGCTGCTGATCGTGCTCGGCACGGTACTGGACTCCACTTCCATCCTGTTGATCCTGCTGCCGCTGGCCTTACCCGTCGTTGGCGAACTCGGAGGTAACCTGATCTGGTTCGGGATCGTCACCGTGATCGGCGTAGAGATCGGCCTGCTGACGCCGCCGTTGGGGCTGAGCGTCTACGTGATCAAGTCTACGCTCGACGACGACACGATCAGCCTGGGCGCGATTTTCTCCGGCGCGTTTCCGTTCGTATTGATCACGCTGGCCGTAACTGTCCTGTTGATGGCGTTCCCGTCGCTGAGCCTGATATTTCTCTAGCCCGCGAAAAAAGTCTGCGCCTTAATTGGCCGGCGCCTGCCACCTTCTATTTGGAGAGATGATATGTCGAATCTGGTCTTAGTGGTCAACGTCAAAGTGAAACCGGGACAGGCGGACGCGCTGATTCCCGCGATGCTGGAAAACGCCACTCAATCCGCGCTGGAGGAGAACTGCTATCAGTTCGACGTGATCGTTTCACAAGACGACCCGGACACGTTCATGTTCTACGAAGTCTATAAGGACGAACAGGCGCTGGCGGACCATCGACAGACACCGCACTATCTGAACTACTACAACCTGATGCAGGAGTTGGGCGACAACGTCGAGCGTAGCGCCCAACTACACGACAAGATGAGCTAACGCGTCTCTCGCTCACCCTAAGATCGGTGTCGCTACTCCACGAGCTTTCGGTCGATGCCCACGGCCGTCTCGATCGCTTTGCACACCGCCGAGGTGTCCAGGTGATCGAGACCCAGGGCGATAGCAGAATTGAATTTCTGCCGGCTTGAGACGTAAAGATCGATCGGCGCCTGAACGCTGGCTGCGAACTCGGTAATGACCGAGGCATCTTTCTCGTAGACCGCGAACATCGTGCCACCGCCTTCGCGGTAGTCGGACTTCGCCATCATCGCGCCACGGATCTCGAACATCTTCGATGAGCCGGCGCTCTCTTTCAGTACGGTATGCACGAGCGTTGGATCCAGTCCGGCCTTCTGACCCATGACGATGCACTCGGC
>JAZFYK010000199.1:0-34055 GCA_036443505.1 Gammaproteobacteria bacterium
GATCCCAGCGGCCTGTTACCGTTCGACTTGCATGTGTTAGGCATGCCGCCAGCGTTCAATCTGAGCCAGGATCAAACTCTTCAATTTAAAGGCTTGAGTCCTGAACGCTTTCTTTCGGGGTGCACGATGCACCCCTGAGTCGACGCTCTGGCACCGTAGTTTCGATGCGAGCGCCCACACAAGTTGCTTGAGACTAATTGTTAAAGAGCAGGCCTGGCCCCAATGCCCAGGCGACCTCTAAGTATACCCGCGATCGTGGAGCGCTCCAAGCCTTATGCGGCTTGGCGTACGACCGTCTCGAGGGTATCTCATGAGGAGGGGAGACGCGGCATTATAGGCGTTGCAGCCTCAGACACAAGCACCGCCGCCGCGCGGAGCTGAGAAATCCCGGGCTTCAGTCCTTGGTGGGCGTCAGTGTGACGCGGGCAAACCGGCGCTTACCGACCTGGAAGACCTTCGGCGTCCCGTCTACCTCGACGGTCAACTTGGGGTCGTCCACGCGCTCGCCGTCTATGCGGACGGCGCCTTGACTGACCATCCGGAGGGCCTCCGAGCTGCTCGAAGTCAGCCCGGCGTCTCGCAGAATCGGGGCGATACTCAGAACCGGCTCCGCGGAATACAGCTCGCGTTCATCCATCACGTCCGGGATCGCGCCGTGGCGATGTCGCGCGATGAAGTCGCGCCGAGCCTGATCGGCGGCGCCTTTGTCGTGAAACCGCGTGACGAGCTCCTCGGCAAGCAGATACTTGATGTCGCGTGGGTTCTCCCCGTCGGCGACCTGCTGCTTGAAACCCTGGATTTCGTCGAGGGATTTGAAACTCAACAGCTCGAAATAGCGCCACATCAAGTCGTCGGATATCGACATTAGCTTGCCGAACATCTCGCCTGGAGCCTCCGTAATACCGATAGCGTTATTCATCGATTTCGACATCTTGTTGACACCGTCCAATCCCTCCAGCAACGGCATCGTTAGAACAACCTGGGGTGCCTGACCGTAGGCTTGCTGTAACTGCCTGCCGACCAATAGATTGAATTTCTGATCGGTCCCGCCCAACTCCACATCGGCCTCAAGCGCGACAGAGTCATAGCCCTGTACCAGCGGATAGAGAAATTCATGGATTGCGATCGCTTTGTTCGACTCATAACGCTTCCGGAAATCGTCTCTTTCCAGCATCCGAGCCACGGTGTGCTTGGCGGCGAGTTGAATCAGGTCTGCCGCACTGAGATCGGTCATCCATCGTGAGTTGAATTCCAACCGCGTCCGGTCGGGATCGAGGATCTTGTAGACCTGGTGCTCGTAGGTCTCGGCATTGGCGCTGACTTCCTCTGGCGTGAGTGGCGGCCGCGTGGCGGTCTTCCCGGAGGGGTCGCCGATCAGCCCGGTGAAGTCGCCGATCAAGAAGATAATCTCGTGACCGAACTCCTGAAACTGACGCATCTTGTTCAACAACACGGTATGACCGAGGTGAAGATCCGGTGCAGTCGGGTCGAAGCCCGCTTTTACTTTTAGCGGACTCCCACTGCTGAGTCTCTGCTTGAGTTCATCTTCGAGGAGAATCTCTTCAGTGCCACGACGCAACTCTTCCAGTTGTTTGCTAATGCTTGCCATGATCAAGAAAGGGGCCGCTCATTGCGTCGTGAGAGGACCATTGTAGCCCGCTGACTTTAAAGGGAATAGCTTTGACGGGCCCAGGACAAATAGTTACAGTACGCCCGGCTCACGATGCAGGCACCCTGTGAAGTCTTACTCTGGCGGCGTTCGTCACGATTTTAAGGACACCTCGACCGGCCCTCGCGTGGCACGGAAGTGTCATTGGTCGTGGTTTCTCATGGGGCTGCTGCTCCCAGTCGTCACCGTGTCGCTTTTTCTTGCCAGCGGTACCAATGAGTCCATGGTTCCTCCGCCGGCTACTTCGATCGTTCAGGGCACCCGAGTAGAACGACCGCTAACTTTGCCCGAGGCACCCGCAACGGCCGCACGCCTACTGACGACGGTCGAACGAGCGTCTGAGCAGCCGGTCGGGACGATGCTGAACCTCAGCGTGCAATCGGGCGATAGTTTGGAGTTACTGTTCCGCCGCAACGGCCTGAGCCTCGCTGATCTCGCCGCGATGACGGGACTCGGTGACGCGCGCGAGCATCTTAGGCTGCTGCGACCGGGCGATACGATAGCTATCTCACATCAAGCCGGTCGAGTTCTGTCTCTGACAAAGGAGCTCGATGAGGTCAGCCTGCTGCAGGTCGACCGGATTGCGACGGGATTTCGTGCCGGTATCCTGAAACGCGACGTCGACCTCCGTTCGGTGAGCGGCCACGGAGTAATCCAGAGTTCACTGTTCGAGGCCGGAACGGCCGCGGGCATCTCGGACGGCGTCATTATGAACATGGCGGGTATCTTTCAGTGGGACATCGATTTTATCCAGGACGTGCGCGTCGGTGATGAGTTCACACTGATCTACGAAGAACTCTGGCGCGACGGCATAAAACTCCGGGACGGCGAGATCGTCGCTGCCGAGTTTATTAATCAGGGAACACCGTACCGGGCCGCTCGCTATATCTATAGCGGCGGCAATTCAGATTATTTTACGCCGGAAGGACGAAGCGTCCGCAAGGCCTTTCTTCGCGCACCAGTAGATTTTATTCGTGTCAGCTCCAGCTTCAATCCGAACCGCCGTCACCCAATACTGAACACGATTCGGGCTCACCGCGGAGTTGACTACGCCGCGCCCACGGGCACGCCGGTCATTGCCGCCGGGGATGGCAAGGTGATAGTTCGTGGCGTCCAGAACGGTTATGGCAATACGGTGATTATTCAGCACGGCGGAAATATCACCACGTTGTATGCACACCTGTCGCGTTTCGCCAGCCCCAGAGTCGGAAGCAGAGTCACACAAGGCCAGACAGTTGGCTATGTCGGGCAATCGGGTCTCGCAACGGGACCCCATCTACATTATGAGTACCGCCTGAACGGCGTTCACCGGAACCCCCGAACGGTGACGCTGCCCCCGGCTGAGCCGGTGCGAGCCGAGTACCGGGAGGACTTCCTGGCGGTAGCCGCGCCGCTCTGGCGTCATCTCGATCTGTATCGACGCACTCGCTTCACTACCGCTTCCAATTAAGAAGAGCCCGGCGACCCGAAAGTCGCCAAGACAGGCTTCACAGCTAGTCGGTTGATGGCTAGGTTAAGCTAAGGTAATGAGCGAGCTCTATATCGGACTGATGTCGGGCACGAGCCTCGACGGGGCGGACGTTGTACTCATCGAACTCGATGGGACCGACTGTGTCGTACAGGCCGCGAGCACGACGCCGTTTCCGGAGAGCCTGACGGCGCGCCTGAGAGCGCTCGTCCACACACCGGAGGCGTCTCTGGAGGAGCTGGGAACACTCGATGTGGCTTTGGGAAGCTTCTTCGCCGGGTGTGTGCGGCAACTCGTTGCCGACTCCGAACACGAGCCCGACGACATCCGGGCGATCGGTCACTCGGGTCATACGATCTTTCACAAGCCCGCACCGCCGCAGCCTTTCACGATGCAGCTCGGTGACCCAAACGTCATCGCGGCTGAGACTGGAATCGATACCGTCGCCGACTTCCGTCGAATGGATGTGGCGCACGGCGGGCAGGGTGCGCCGCTGACACCAACGTTCCATGAGTGGCGTTTCGCAGATTCCGACGAAATCCGGGTCGTCGTCAATCTCGGCGGCGTCGCCAATATCACCGTGTTGGATCCGAAACAGCCGCTGAGGGGATTCGATACCGGCCCCGCCAACGCGCTTCTCGATGGCTGGTCCAGGCACTGCTGGGGAGAGCGATATGACCGGGAAGGCCGGCGCGCTCGGGAAGGCAGTGTCAACCCCGACCTATTGGCTCAACTCCTGGCGGATCCGTATTTCCAACGTCAGCCGCCAAAATCTACCGGCTTCGAGCACTTCAACATGGCCTGGGTCGAAAGCAAACTAGCAGCAACTGATCAGGGCATCCCCGAGCAGAACGTCCTCAGGACGCTGACCGAGCTGACGGCGGAGACCGTCGGGAATGCGGTCCGGGCGTGGGCGCCCAACTGTCAGCGGGTCATACTCTGCGGCGGTGGAACGTTTAACACGTTCCTCGTGGAGCGACTCCGGCAACACCTTGCTGATTGTGACGTCGAGTCTAGCGCCGCCCATGGGATCGGCCCAGAATGGGTGGAAGCCGTTGCGTTCGGGTGGCTCGCACGGCGTCGGATCGAGCAGGAGGCGGGGACTTCCACCAGTGTAACGGGCTCCCGCCAATCTGCCACACTCGGCGGCCTGTACTCGATCACCGGGCGGAGGTAGTGCCGACAGCGCGACTATAGATTATGGACACGGCGAACCTGATTTTACCGGAGTACTACATCAATCGTGAGCTCTCCCAGCTCGCGTTCAATGTTCGTGTGCTTCAACAGGCCGAAGACGAGGCTGTGCCATTGTTCGAGCGGCTGAAGTTCCTGTGTATCTCCTCAACGAATCTGGACGAGTTCTTCGAGATTCGAGTGTCCAGCATGAAACAACGTCTGGAGGTCAGCTCCGCGCCGGCGGGCCCCGACAACCTCACACCGGCCGAGGTGCTTAAGACAATCTCTACGCAGGCCCGTGAGCTCGTCGAATCACAGTACCGCATGCTCAACGATGAGCTGATACCCGCTCTGAGCGTAGAGGGTATTCACTTCGTCCGCCGTGATCAGTGGAGCCGAGAACACCAGAACTGGCTGGAGAATTATTTTCACACCGAGATCGTACCGGTGCTGAGCCCAACGACGCTGGACCCGACCCGACCGATTCCACGGATTCTAAATAAAAGTCTGAATTTCATTGTTAGCCTGCGTGGACGCGATGCGTTCGGCCGGCCAGTGCGACGGGCCATCGTCCAGGCGCCACGATCGTTGCCGCGACTCATCCAACTACCGAAGGAACTCGCGATCACCGGCGATGTAGATTTCGTGTTTCTGTCTTCAGTTATCCACTCGTTCGTCGACCAGCTTTTCGACGGTCTGACTATTCACGGCTGCTATCAATTCCGAGTGACCCGCAACAGTGATCTCTACGTGGACAACGAGGAAGTCGGGGATTTAATGAGAGCCCTCGAGGGCGAGCTATTCGAAAGCCGTTATGGGGCAGCCGTGCGTCTCGAAACCGCCCACGACTGTCCCGACGATCTCGCAGAATTCTTGCTTGAGCACTTCAACCTCAGCCGCCAGGACCTCTATCAGGTGAATGGACCGGTGAATCTGAATCGTCTCCTGGCCGTATACGACCTTGTGGACCGGCCGGACCTCAAGGACCCGCCGTTCACGCCGGGTGTCCCGAGGAAGCTCGTAAACACGGATCCATTTGTGGCGATATCGAAGGGCGACATTCTGCTCCATCATCCGTTCGAGTCCTTCGGCCCCGTGATGGAGTTCATCTACAGGGCCGCAACGGATCCCACAGTCGTCGCGATCAAACAGACACTCTATCGTACGACGCCCGACTCACCGCTGGTGGACAGCCTGGTCTCTGCCGCCAAGGCCGGGAAGGAAGTGACGGTGATGATCGAGCTCAGAGCTCGCTTCGACGAAGCGGCCAATATCGAACTCGCCAACAAACTCCAGGAGGCCGGGGCTCATGTGGTCTATGGGGTCGTCGGCTATAAGACCCATTGCAAGATGCTTCTGGTCGTGCGCCGTGAACAAGGCCGACTGAAACGCTATGTGCACCTGGGTACAGGCAATTACCATCCCAAGACCGCGCGCCTCTATACCGACTATGGCCTGTTGTCCTCGAACAAAGCACTTGGGGAGGACGTTCATGAAGTTTTCATGCAGATCACGAGTCTGACCAGCACCGCGGCATTGAAGATGCTCTACCAGTCGCCATTTACGCTGCAGGAGAAGCTGCTGAAGCTAGTCCGCCGCGAAACGGCCAATGCGGCTTCAGGCAGCACCGGGCACATTATTGCCAAGATCAACGCCTTGGTGGAACCGGAGTTGATTCGGGCACTATACGAAGCGTCGTCATCGGGGGTTCATGTGGACTTAATCGTCCGCGGGATCTGCTGTCTGCGTCCTGGGATCCCCGGTATCTCGGAGAACATCCGCGTGCGTTCGATCGTCGGTCGTTTCCTGGAACACGACCGATGCTATTACTTTCATAACGACGGCAAGGAGGAAGTGTTCTGTGCCAGCGCTGACTGGATGGATCGAAACTTCTTCAGCCGCATCGAGATCATGTTCCCGATACTCAAAAAAGGCATCAAGCGACGCCTCATAAACAATCTGGATACGTATCTGGCCGACAATACGCAGGCGTGGGAGTTAATGTCCGATGGAAGTTACCGATTGATCTCGCCGAAAGCCGGCGAAGCCCGTCAATCTGCTCAGAGCTCACTGCTGCTCGAGTACGCGGAGACATCCTCGCCCGCTTCCGGAGTAGGGTTGAAGATGTAGGAAGCGGTCAAACCGAGAACGAAGATCCGCAGCCACACGTCGTCGACGCATTCGGGTTGCGGATGATGAACTGAGCCCCGGACAGATCTTCCTTGTAGTCGATCTCGGCGCCGGTCAGATACTGGACACTCATTGGATCGACCAGCAGCGTTACCCCGCGATTTTCGATCTCAGTGTCACCATCCTGGACCGTGTCGTCGAACGTAAAGCCATATTGGAAGCCGGAACACCCGCCACCGGAAATGTAGACGCGCAGCTTGAGCTCAGCGTTGCCTTCCTGCTCGATCAATGCGCCTACCTTGTCGGCAGCAGCATCGGTAAAATTCAACGGTGGCGCATCCTGCACCCACTGAGTGTCACTCATGGCAACTAGTCTCCTGCTGCTTTCAACGCAGATACAATCTTCACCTTGGGCTCGCCCGGCTTTTCCTTAGCGGTCTGCCGTTCGGTTCGGTGAATAAGCTTACCACTCACTTCCGCCCCGATAGACATCTCGATCAGCTTATACTGAACATCGCCAATGACTTTTGCCCCCGGCCCGAGTTTCACACACTCGGTCGCTCGAACGTCGCCCTGTATTACTCCGTTCAAAAAAACGTGTGGGACGACAACCGACCCTTCCACAGAACCGCTCTCGCTGATACTGAGAACGGCATTGTCGTCCTTGACGCCGTGGACGTTACCCTTCACGTGGCCGTCCAGGTGAAATCCGCCCGTGAACTCGATATCACCGTGTACCCGGGTCTCAGCACCGATAAAGCTCTTGACCGCCGCCGGCTTCCGTTTCTTCCTGCTCAACATCTGCGACCCCCGCCTCGCTCCTGCCACTAAGCTTACTGCTCGTTAACCCTGAAGTGGTAATTATAACCGCCAACTAGCTGGTGACGGCCGCCCACTCATAACTATGTAATATCGGCCGGCCTCCGGACCCCTGCGGCCAGATCTCCACGTTCATCTGACTAGGCTTAAAGTCCACCGGCAGCACCAGCTCCCGCCGCAGACCCTGGAAGTAGCGAAACGCGTAGGGGATGTCCCCGGATTCAGCATCTACCAGCACCTCTTCCGGGCTGAGTTCCTCCACCGTTCCGTCGCGGACACCCTCGATATTGAATCTTACAACGCCCGCCGAGCGCCGATCGTGGCTAATCGCCTGCACCAGGACGAGGCGCAACACATAATGTCGTTCGGGCTCGGCCTTCGTGACATTGAGGGTCTGAACACGCAGACCCGCGAGGCCATTCTCCGGGGAGATGATCCCCTGGTAGAACGCGAGTTCCTCCTCCTGCGCCTGAATTCTGAGCTGGAGCTGACTGAGATTGCTCTCAACCTGGGCGTAGGTTTCCCGATCGATTTCCTGGGACGTCTGCAGGCCTATGATCTGCCGTCTGAGCTCGTCGTTGTCTACCGACTGCTGGTAAATGATCTGCTGTAACTGCTCCCGCTCCCTGCGCTGGTCGACGGCAGAGTAACCACCGTCGTAGCGACCGAGCTCGAACACGAGATAGCCGGCACAGCCGAGCAACACCGGGACGAGGATGTAGAACGATACGGATCTTCCGTTGGGGATGATGGTACGACTCAACTCAACGCCTCCTGCCATCTTTGCGGCCACCAGCCCGGTCGGGGCGGCGGACCTTCGTCCGGGAACGCCAACGGCCCGAGCTCCGTGAGCGCCTGCACATAGACCTGACGTTTAAAGTAGATGACATCCTTCACGGGCCGCCAGTAGTCTACCCAGCGACATCGATTGAATTCCGGATCGCTGGTCGCATCGAAGCGGACCTGCGCCGGGTCCGCGAGCAAGCGTAGCAGGTACCAACGTTGCTTCTGACCGATACACAGGGGTGATCGCTCTCGGCGGACAAAACGTTGCGGCAACCGATACCGAAGCCAGCCCTCGGTCACGCCGAGTGTCTCGACATCTCCTGGGGTAAGGCCTACTTCCTCGTTGAGCTCCCGATACATAGCCGCTTCGGGGGTCTCATCGGGCCCGATACCGCCCTGTGGAAACTGCCAGCCACCACTACCGACGCGGCCGGCGATGAGCACGCGGCCCTGACCGTCAGTCAGGATGATGCCTACATTCGCCCGATATCCTTGTGTATCGATCCTATCCATGACGCTAGCCGAGATTCTTTCATATTTCCGGGCCACATGCCCGTGAGCCGTTCGCATTATTCCCCATTTGAGTCCAGATAGCGGCGCCCCTGCTCCATCAATGCGACAAAGCCTTTTTCGTCCCTGCTCTGGACAAGATCCCGGACCTGCTGGGTCGCGCTTACCAACGCATCCAGCGGAGCCTCACCATACTCGTTGAGGGCCTGAATTTCGTAGTACAGATGCGGATTATCACCCGCCACACGGCCGGCTACGCCCAGCTGCGCGTCGAATGTCGTACTGGAGAGTTGTCTGAGCTGAGGGATCAACTCGCCGCTGCCGGCCAAGGCTGTAAAGAAGGCGAGGTTCAGCGCATGCGACAATCCCAGCACGTAGCCGATCAGCCGGTCGTGTTCCTCCAAGCTCATATCAACCCGCTCCACCATTGTGGAGGCAAACAACCCGTGAGCCTCTTCCGTCGCTTCGGGGACGCCGACGTCCACAAAAATGATGCGACGCCCCGAGAGCAACCGTGTGTCGGGGCCGAACATGGGATGAATAGAAGTCACCCGGCAACCCGCAGTCACCAGGAGGTTGAGGCTCCCCTTGAGGGGGGTCTTCAATGAGCCGACATCGAGAATCAATCCGGACGGGCGACGCGCCGCAAGCTCCGCCAGGATCTCCGCAGTCACCTTGATGGGAGCTGCTACCACGATGAGGTCATGATCCAATGAACTCTCGCGCCAATCCCGAATCTGTTGGTAGCGGGCGTCGGCTTCCACGGGATCTGCAATCTGAAGCTCGAATTCCTGCGACGTCAGGAAATCGGCAAGCCAGCCCCCCATCTTGCCAGCGCCACCGATGACGAGCGCGCGCTTTCCAGCGCCGCTGCTCTCGGCTGCAACCCGTATCCGCTCCTGGTGGGTCAATGAAGAACGAATCAGCAACCGCATAATGCTGACGGCCACGTCCGGGTCCAGCCCTAACTCGACAGACTGACGTTGTGCACCATTCATTATCTCCCGCTCGCGTTCGTAGTCGCGAGTCGGCGCCCCGGTCTTGATCTTGTGAGCGCTGACCTCGGCCACGATTCTCTGGCGCTCGGCAATCAGCTCTACGAACTCAGTATCGACCGCGGAGAGGCGTTGTCGTAACTCGTCCAAACTCATGAGAAATCTCCCGTGGCTGCGGGTTGTACCCGGTGAGCCCTCGACGCGCAAGCGCGACCGTCTCAGCTTCGACTCGAGGGCACCACTCGAGCTCGCCGCGACGTGGATTCGACTGCCACCTGAGCGCCTAGCCAAGGCGCTTGTCAGCGGCTACTCTGACTCGCTCGCCCCTATCCGCACCGTGCGCACGACCGTGGATTCATTGCCCGTACCACCTCCTAAAGATCCGCTGATCATGGTCGGCGAGTGGCTCGACGAAGCCCTGCGCGAGGCTTGCCAGCGCCACCCGAACGCCATGACCCTGGCAACCGTGGACACGGCGTCGAAACCCTCCGCGCGAGTGGTTCTCATCAAGGAGTTGGCCCGGATCGAAGGCTACGCCACGTTCTACGGTCACTACCAATCCCGAAAAGGCCTCGAACTTGAGAGCAACGCGAACGCCGCGGGCGTGCTCCATTGGGACAAGCTCGGCCGGCAGATACGCTTCGAAGGGCCTGTCGTCCGGGCCCCAGAAGAGGAGAGCGACGCCTACTTCGCAACGCGTCCGACGGGCAGCCAGCTTAACGCTTGGGTCAGTGAACAGAGTCGTCCGCTCGAGAACATCGAGGAGCTTGCGCGGCGAGAGAGAGAGAAGGCGCATGATCTTGGCCTCGCGGAGGAGCGGGATGACGGTGCCGCGCCCCAGAACGGCGTCCGTGTGCCCCGCCCGCCGTTCTGGGGCGGCTACCGCTTTTGGTTCGCTGCCGTGGAATTGTGGCTGGAAGGCGAAGATCGTTTCCATGGCCGGCTTCGATACGAGCGTGCGCTGACACCGAAGGGTGATTTCGCATTTGCTACGACTCCCTGGACCTGCCAGCGCCTGCAGCCCTGAATGCCGGGACTACCGAGCGTTGCTGAGCGAGCGGACTGTCACTTGCCCCTGTTGTGGAGAGGACATTAGTATCGTGTTGGACCTCTCCATACCCGAGCAGCGCTACGTGGAGGACTGCTCCGTCTGTTGTCGACCGATCCTTTTGAAGTACTCATCCGAAGCCGGAACGCTACTCGAATTCGAGGCACAAGCGGAGGGCGGCGAGTGAGTATTCGTTGCGCCACGTTATTCATCGCGAGTTGGTCGTTCGCGAATCTCTGCGCGGGCGAGGACTTGATCGCCGATATTCGTCAGGGCACGAACATGGCGCTCGCACTCGCACCGGACGGCGAGACCATCGTCGTGGATCTCGTGGGACAGCTCTGGGAGCTACCTGCTACCGGCGGTGCGGCCACAGCGCTGACGCCGATCGATGAGCCCGCACGCAATCCACGCTTCTCACCGGATGGCGAAGCCGTTGTCTACCAGCGATTTTCCGCCGGTCAGTGGGATCTGTGGCTGCTTGAATTGGCCAGCGGTGCCCGTCGCCGACTCACAGGCCCACCCGCCAACGAGCGCGAACCGGACTTTTCGCCGGACGGGAAGTCAGTGATCTTCGCGTCCGATCGGGCGGGTAGTTACGACATCTGGGAGTTGGACCTTGATTCCGGCGAGCTTAGCCAACGCAGCCGCGGCGCGGCGCAAGCCTCATTCCCCACGGTCTCCGAGCGTGGCGACATAGCCTATGTGAACCAGCGCGCCGACGACTGGTCTCTGGACGTATTACGGCCGGACGGCACGAGCCTCGTGCTGCTCGAAGTTCCCTATCCGCTGCACGCACCCAGCTGGCGTACCGGCGGCGGGGTTATCCTTTTCACCGCGCAACCCGGTCCGGCTGTTAGTGAGCTGAAGATGATTGTGTTATCCCGGGAGCCGGTCGTCAGGACGCTCACTAAGGGCGAGGACGTTTTCGGCTTCCGCGCTGCGTGGCGTTCCCCCGACGAATATCTCTATACCGCCGATGGTCGAATCTGGAAAAGAACGCTCGGGAATGCGGCGCGTTCACCCGTCGAGCTATTCGCCGGCGTGGGCGTGACGAGAGCGAGTCATGCGCTGCGGTCGTCCGGCCATGCACCGGTCGGGCCGCAACGAGTACAGGGCATTCGCGCAGTTCGAGCGTCGTCGTCGGGGCGCTCTTGGGCGTTTACCGCACTCGGGGACCTGTGGCTCCAGGACGCCGATGGTGATCTGCGCCAACTGACGAACGACGTCTACCTGGATATCGATCCTGCCTTTGGCCCGGAAGACGACTTCCTCGTGTTCGCGAGCGACCGGGCCGGTGACATGGACCTCTGGCAACTGTCGCTGGACACCGACGAACTCTCTCGAGTCACCAGTGAGCGGGGCAAGGCTTATAGACCGACGGTCTCTCCCGATGGCACACAGGTGGCTTTTCTTCGAACGCAGGGTTTCGGTCCTTGGAGTGACAGCTCGCTCGAGCTGTTGCGTCTGGCACCGGGACAGCGCGCCCGAACGCTGGCAGACGGCCTCTCCGACGCGAGCACCCCGGTCTGGGACCACGACGGAATGGGGATCACAGTTACGACTAAGCAGGTATCGGCGGACCCGGGCCGACAGGCGAGTCCCGGCACATTGCACGTCGATCTTGCGACTGGAGCGGCGCGATGGTCGCCAAAAAATGCGCCCGGCGAACCGGAATCTGCGCCCGTGCCGGATCCTCGTACCGCGATGGCCGACCCGATGATTGACTGGACGCCTACTGAGCCAGCCCATCACTACGTCGTCCAGGTCGATCGGCTCTTCGACGGTATTCGTACTCAGTACCGCAGGCATATGGACATCCACGTGAAGAATGGTCGGATCATCGACCTGGTCGCACGCGGGTTATCGCCGCTGCCGGAGACAGTTATCGATGCCCGTGACTACACGATCATTCCTGGCCTCATAGACATCCACGTACACCAGTCGGCTCTAAGCGGCGAACGCATCGGACGGATCTGGCTAGCCTATGGCGTTACGACGGTACGTGAGGTGAACAGCGAACCCGGCGACGGGATGGAGCGGCGGGAAGCCTGGGCGAGCGGCCAGCGCCTCGGGCCACGGCTGTTGCTGACATCGGCAGAAGCGGATCTGGCTACCAGCGTGCGCTCTGTCAGCACCAGGCCAGCTTACGACGTGCTGGAACTCTACTCCGGCCAGCCGGAACTCTTCTCCGGCGCGCTCCAGAAAGCCAAGCTGCTCGGCCTGCCCGTCTTCAGTGACAGCCTTTTCCCGGCAATCAGATTCGGGATCAATGGCCTCGAGCACATCGGCGGCCGCACCGAGCAACCCTATGGACTGGAGCGCTCGTTGCTCGGCAAGAGTTACCAGGATGTCTTAAGTATCTTGACGCAGACGCGTACGGTCGTGACGCCAACGCTCGCGGCCTTCGGTGGCTTCAGCGGACTCGCTGCGGAGCAGCGACTCTGGTCCGCTGAGGCGGCCTACGCCGAGTTCTATCACGCTTACGAGAGAGCCGGATGGCAGGCGAGGCTTGGTCGTGAACGTGTAATGAGCCTTCAGCAGACCATCGCTGAGCTCGTTCGCGCGGGGGGCCTCGTTACGGCCGGCAGTGACGCGCCCGCGGTGCCCTATGGGCTGGGGTTGCATGCGGAGCTTGCACTGCTCCGCGAAGCCGGCCTGGCCAACGATCAGGTGCTACGGCTCGCGACCGCAAACGCCGCTCTCGCACTGGGTCTGGAGAGAGATCTGGGTACGTTGGAAGTCGGTAAGCTGGCCGATTTTGTCGTGCTGACCGGAGATCCGCTCACGCGTATCGCCGACAGCCTTCGCATCGAAGCGGTCGTCAAAGGCGGAGTCTGGCTCGAGCGACAGGAGCTCATGACTTCACCCTAGCCTGCTACCCTGGCGGCCTCGGTGCTTGGAAAAAGTGCCGGACGATGCGGTAGCAGCAGTTGAGCCCCGATCATCCACGAAGGCGTCAAATCTGCGCAACCTTATAAAACAAACAGATAAGCATTGTTTATGAGACCAGATCTAGAAAGCTCGTGTAAGGCGATCGCCGGTTTTTTCGACAGGATCGTGTCCAAACGCGTCACGACGGCCCGCATCGACCCCGTAAATTCATGATTCTAATAGGTAATTCCCTAGTAGCACGGTTCGTGCCGCAGTCACGGTGGAAGAAACTTCGGACCGGCGAGTCGGTGAAAAACCGAAAAGCTGTGCGAAATGGAGCACGGTTCTGTTAGATTGACGCTTCAAGAAGAAGAACGAGAACGACAATAAGAAGAAAATCTTACAGGCTGTTATAGCGATAAAAGAAAAGGTTGGACTGCTTTAAAACGATAACAACTCGAGCGCGATAACCGACAGCCAGGCCGCATAATTGAAACCGTAAACTCCGATAACAACAATAATCTAACCCGGCGCTCCCACCGCCGGGTTTTCTTTTTCCGGCGCCGATTCTGCCCAAACTGTGATCCAGCGCGGCGCGTCCGGGACGCCGAGATGTTTGACTTATCGGTTCAGTCACGGGTCTACACCGGGTCGTCAGCCGGCGATGTTCAAACGCTTACGTGTCGCGATTCTGCTATATATCCTGGCGTTCACCGCCCTGGGAAACTTTCTGGCGGCTGCGCGAAGCACTGACTGGGACGAGACGCTTTGGGTTGATGTATACCCGGTCAATGCCGACGGCAGCGCGCGCGCGCAGGCGTATATAGACGGCCTGAGCACGGCGGACTTCGAGAACATCGAAGAGTACTTTTCCAAAGAAGCCCTGCGCTATTCGGTAACGCTCGATCAACCGTTCCGTCTGGAACTGGGCCCCCAGGTTGATAATGACATGCCAGAACTCGCGCCGACCCCGTCTGTGCTGGACACGCTGATCTGGAGTCTGAAGATGCGCTGGTTCGCGGCCCGTGTCGATCCAGGCAGTGGTCGCCCGAGCCCCGACATCAAACTCTTCGCTTTGTACTACGAAGAGCGAGAGGAGACGGTACTGGACCGGTCTACCGCGCTGGAACGCGGACTCATTGCCATCGCGAAACTATTTGCCGGTCGTTCGAGTCAGGGAGCCAATCAGATCGTCATGGCTCACGAACTGCTCCATACCCTCGGCGCGACCGACAAATACGATCTGGGTACGAATCTACCTATCTATCCGCAGGGCTATGCGAGCCCGGCGCTACAACCGCTGCACCCGCAACGGTCGGCTGAGCTTATGGCAGGCCGGATTCCCCTCGACGAGCACACGGCGGAGATGCCCTCTGGAATCACCCGGACGCTAGTCGGGCCGATAACAGCGGCCGAGATCGGGTGGCCTACTGCACAGCCGTGAACCGGTTCCCAGCTCGACGCCTGTATGATTGGCGTCGCGGAGTTGAACGGGTTCCCGGATGGCGGATCGACTGACAAAAATCTATACCCGAAGCGGCGACGCCGGCCTGACCGGTCTCGCCAACGGCGAACGTGTGCCAAAGTCCGACGCTCGAATCGAAGCGTGCGGCACTGTCGACGAGACAAATAGTGCGATAGGTCTCGTTCTGAGCGGTACAGGACTTCCCGCACCGATATTAGACAGCCTCAGCAGGATTCAAGATGAACTCTTCGACGTCGGCGCTGAGCTGGCGCTGCCCGGCCACACCGCAATCGGTCCCGAGTATGTGCTGCGGCTGGAGAACGAGTTGGATGAGCTTAATTCTACGCTTCCTCCCCTGAAGGAGTTCATTCTTCCTGGCGGCAGTCCCGCCGCAGCCGCATGTCACGTGGCGCGTGCGACCTGTCGTCGTGCCGAGCGGCGAGCTTGGACGTTTTCCGAGGCTGCGGAGGTGAATCCTGAACTGTTGAAGTACCTCAACAGGCTCTCAGACCTCCTATTCGTGATCGCCCGAGTACTCGCCCGCCAGGACGGTTCGAGCGAGGTCCTCTGGCGGTCCGGGCGCCGGTAAGCAGCCGTAGGACTGGACCTCAGACGGCCCAGCCGAACAGCGTCATCACGGCGATCACCGTTATCCAGATGAACAGCGTCCGGGTCACGAGACGCATCGCGTTGCGTGCAGCGGCGCTGGAGTTCGGTGTCTCCTCGAGAAACCCCGTCATTGCGGCTTTACCCACACAGGCGACGACTTCGTCGTTACTCCGGTGGAACGGCACACCAGCTTTTAGTTCATAGCTTCGCCAGCAGTTGAGCGCGTCGTCGAAACTGCCGCTGAATGCGTAGCCAATGACCGCCAGGCGCGCGGGTACCCAGACCAATATGCCGTGAATCATCTCTACAGCTGCCAGCGCACCGCCGACACTGTCCGGATTGCGCGAGGTCTCGTACGAGACTCGTTGCCGTAGTAAATCACTGACCCGGAACAACCAGGCCCCTACCGGACCGAGCGCGATAAACCAAAACACAACGCCGAATATTCGATTCGTTGCCTGTACAAAGATCGCCTCCTCTACTGCGTCGATATCGCTCGCTCCGGAACGATCGCCCTCGAACAGCTCTGTCAGTATCGCGTCGGACCGCTCCGTATCACCGCGCGAGACGGCACGGCAATACTCGTCGACCTCGGTGCTCAGATCCCGCGGCCCGAGACAGAAGAAGACCACCAGCACCGCAAATAACAGATACGGCAGATCCCAGGGAATGGCAGTACCTCTAAGCGCGACACTGGCCCACAGAACGGGAATAAGTGGGATAACCAGGATCAGGATGATCGCGAGGTAGATCAGCCATGCTTTGAGGGCCTTGAGTCTTGCCACGCCTAGATCGAAATAGGCATCGAACCACCGTAGTTCGCGCAGATGCAGCACTTGAGTCGCGACGTGCTCAAGGCCAAGACCGAGGATGAGAGCGATGAGCTTCATTGATTCCTGACGTCAGCTTTCCAACAGGCGGCCGAGTAACTCCCAGTCGAAGGAGGCTCCAGGGTCGGTCTTTCTTCCGGGAGCAATATCACTATGGCCAACGATCTCTGCATCTCGGAGGGAAGGATAAGCTCGTCGCAGAATCCGGACAAGCTCTGCAAGTCGTTCGTATTGGACGTGCTCGTAAGGAGAATCGTCGGCACCCTCGAGCTCTATGCCGACCGAAAAATCATTGCACTCCGCGCGGCCACAATACCGGGATTCGCCCGCATGCCAGGCTCGCTTGTCGAATGGGACGTATTGTGTCGGCTCGCCTTGGCGCGAGATCACTACGTGGCTCGAGACACGCAAATCGATTATCTCTCGAAAATAGGGATGCTCTTGGGCCACGAGCCGGTTCGAAAAGAGCTGATCGATGGCCGAACCACCAAACTGCCCAGGCGGGAGACTAATGCCGTGGACAACGAGAAGTTCCAGTGTCGAGCCGGCTGGCCGCTCGTCGCAGTTTGGCGAGGCGACCCGCCTCACACCTTCAAGCCATCCTGTGTCGGTTTCTATCTCCCCCATTTCTCTCGGCGGACTGCTAGCCGGGTATTTCGGCAAGCATTGCCTCCAGGCGTTCCATGTCGGGTATCAGTGGATATTCGTTGATCATTCGCGTCCGACACAGGACCGGCTGGCCTTCAGGCCACGACTGCTCCTCTGACTCCAACGACAGAACATCGCGGTTGACTCGGACCAGCTGCGGGAATCCCTGCGTGATCATGCCGAAATACCCGCCCTTCAGATCCTCGCCGATGGCATGGAAGACGACGATTCGAGTGCGCCCGCCTCGGTTTTGCGGTTCCTCGCCCGAGATGCCTTCAAACGACACTACGGGTACTCGCCGACCGCCCCATTCGACTCTCCCCAAGAACCAGCTCGGCAGTTGATCGTCCTCGCTCGGTCGTTCCGGGTCGCTGAACATGATGACCTCGGCAACACAGACGCGAGGCACCAGGAGTCGCTCACCCTCCAGTGGTATGAGCAGGCTATAGAGTTCGGCCGGTTCCGAACTCACAGTTCTCGTCCCAATAATGTTTCGATTGCCGTCTTCAGCTGGCCCTCCTGATAAGGCTTGCTGAGATAGTCGTTGACGCCGATCTCAATCGCCCGCGCGCGATGCTTCTCACCGGATCGGGACGTAATCATGATGATCGGGACATTCTCTATCCTGGGATCATTACGAACGTGGGTCGCGAACTGATAGCCGTCCATTCGCGGCATCTCTATATCGAGCAAGATAATGTCCGGTTCGTGGTCCTGGATTACACCAACGGCATCCAGGCCGTCACGTGCGGTCAGGACGCGGACGCCGTGACGTTCCAATAATTTTTGGGTAACGCGGCGCACCGTAATGGAATCGTCCACCACTAAAGCCGTGATCTGCCGCTCCAATCTTATCGGCGCGGGCGCCCGCCCGGCAGCGGCATTCTGGGCACGAACCAGCGTGCCCATATCCAGGATGACTATGATCCGGCCGTCGCCGAGAATCGTCGCGCCGGAGACTCCCGGTACGCTGGTGATCTGCGATCCGAGTGTCTTCACAACAACCTCGCGGCTGTCTTCCAGCGCATCCGTGAGCAACGCAGTGGAAGTGTCGCCGGCCCGGATGAGGATGAGCGCAGCGGATGAATCCTCTTCCGGCAGCGCCGATGGGGCAGCGCCGACGAAGGTGCCCAGATGCTGTACGCGATAACTTACGCCCCCGTAATCAATACTCGGCTGATCCTCCGTAAGCAACTCAAGCAGCTTGTCTTTTGCGACCCGCGTAACACCCTCTACCGTGGGTAACGGCAACGCAAATGTCTCTTCGCCCACAGTCACGATGAGCGCATTCGTGATCGCAAGGGTATACGGTAAGCGCAGCAGGAAGCGTGTACCTTGTTCCGGCACGGACTCGATCCGCATGGAGCCACCGAGCTTCTTGAGTTCATTTGAGACGACATCTAGCCCCACGCCGCGCCCCGCCGCCTGGGTCAGCTCCCCCACGGTCGTGAGCCCGGGATGCAAGATCAGCTCGACCGCATCGACGTCGGACACTTCCTGCCCCTCGGCCAAGAGACCCAGCTCATAGGCCTTGCGTCGAACGCTGTCCAGATCCAGGCCGGCGCCGTCGTCCGCAACCTGTACGAGCACCTCGGAGCCTTCGCGCTGTAGCGTCACGGTAACGCGACCGACCGCCGGCTTGCCCCTCTCCCGTCGAATCTCAGGCGGCTCGATGCCGTGAATAACGGCATTGCGAAGCAGATGTTCGAACGGCGGCAGCATGCTCTCGAGCACCTGGCGGTCCAGTTCGCCCTCGCCACCTTCGACAACGAGCTCCGCCGACTTCCCCGACTCGCCTGAGGCCTGGCGAACGATTCTCGCGAGTCTTGGCACGTGACGCTGAAACGGCACCATCCGCGTCTTCATGAGGCCGTCCTGCAGCTCGCTCGTTACCCTGGCCTGTTGCGTAACGAGGGTTTCCGTTTCGTTCGTCAGCTCTCTGAGCAGCTCGTTGATACTGGCTACATCGCTGGCCGTTTCCGCAAGCGCGCGCGATAGTTGTTGGATCTTGGAGTAGCGGTCCAGCTCGAGCGGATCGAAGTCATCCTCAGTCACGCCTTCTTCATCATGGCGATGCAGTATCTCGGCTTCGGTCTCCGCTTCCAGGCTGCGAAGCTGCTCACGCAACCGAGTAACGGTCTGGTCGAGCTCGCCAAGATTGAAGTCGATAGAGTGAGCTTGCTGATTCAGCCGGGATTGGAAGATGCTGATCTCGCCCGCGCCGTTGAGCAATGCATCGAGCAACTCAGCTTCTACGCGAACCAGCTCCTGGCTGGAGACCGCCTGAGCCATAGGTTCAGCTGCCGAAGCGACCGTCGCTTCGTCAACCTCTGCCGCCGCTGCCGCGGCGTGTTCGTCATCCCCATCGCCGGGCGCATCGAATGCGGTTTCGACATCCTCTGGCGGTGCTGGGATTCCGGATTCTTCCGCGCCCTCTGCCCGGTCGGGCTCAAGCGACTGCAGCCCGGGGATCTCCAGCGTTGGCGCTACCGGGATAGCCTGTGTAGCATCGTCGTCCTCCTCCTCCGCATCGGCGTCGGCTGACGCCGATAATGGCTCCGCCGGCAGTTCCACTGACCCGGCGCCGGAAGGGGACCGCATGAGTTGCGGCATCTCAACAGTCGCTTCAGCCTGTTGGCCCACAGCGACCGCATCCCGCATATGGTGCAACTCGTCCAGGCTGCGTTGAACGAGATCCATGACCTCTTTCGTCGGCTCGACCTTGGCAGCCGACATTCCAGACAGAAGGCCCTCCAATGAATGACTGAGGTCTCCCATCGAAGTGATCCCAGCCATTCGGGCGCCACCTTTGAGGGTATGGAGCAGTCGCTGTAACTCGACCAGCGACTCGAGCTCCTTGTCGCCTCTACTGAAGTCCTGCAGCGCGAGCTCGGCACTCTCCAGAATCTCAGCGGCCTCCTCCGCGAATATCGCCGCGATCTCAGGATCGAATTCGTCGGCGTCAAGGGCCTCGTCCTGCGGTGGTGCGGGCGGCTCCGCACCTGAGTCGGTATCCACGGCGACAAGCGCGGCCAGCTGTGTAGCGGTTTCGGAGGTATCCTCGGCGAATGCCTCATTGGCACTCAGTGCACCGGCCATACGCTCAAGCGTGTCTGCCGCGGCCAGCAGAACTCGCAGGCCATTTTGACTAAGCGCCGACCCCGTCTCGTATTTTTGACTCAGATACTCCGCGAGCGGTGTGATTAGCGCGACAGCCGGCTCATACCCGGCCATGTTGGCGCTGCCTAGCAACGTGTGAGAAGCGCGGAACAGTGGCTCCTCGACGAGCGGGGACTCCTTGTCGTCGATGTCGGCCAGCGATTCCCTGATGGTCTCCAGGTGTCCGCGCATTTCCTTGACGAAAATATCAGCCAGGACCGGATCCATTTGCGGCGGAACACCGCTCTCATCGTCGGGCTCCTCAGTTGGGGTAGAGTCCGCGACCGTTTCAGGCTGCGAAGACGGCGCCATGACGGCGTCCGCTTCCGGATCGCCCGCAGCGAACGCGTTTGCCTGCTTTATCAGGAGCTCGACATCACCGCTCGGTTGCGTGCCGATCTCCAGTTGCTCTACCAACTGGGGCAGGAACTCCGCGGCTTGGGTTAGAAACTGGAGCGCTTCCGCGCTCGGGCTGAGCGTCTGATTGCTGATGCGATTAAGAAGACTCTCGATGCTCCATGCGAACTCGCCGATCACCTGAGCGCCCACCATTCGGCCGCTGCCTTTCAGCGTGTGGTACGAACGGCGGGTGATATTCAACGCGTCTAAGTCATCCTGATTCTTTTGCCAGATTGGAAGATAGCGTTGAATGTTCTCGACCTCTTGTTTCGCCTCCTCGATGAAGACCTCGACCAATTCCGGGTCGAGTTTCTCTGCACCGATTTTCATCACTTCCGGATGCAGCGTTACCGTCGCGGCCACCGGAACTTCCGGTACCGGGCCGGCATCCGGCTCACGTTGTCGCACGGGTAACGCATCGTCTTCCTGTGCCTCGGGCGTAGCTTCGAGCAACGCGAGACATCGTTCCGCATTTTCCAACATATACCAAGGGTCGCGACGGCCTGAACTGACAGTCTCGATGTAGTATTCGAGGCTAACGACGGCGTCTGCCAGACGGTCCCTGAGGTCGATCGCGAGCGGCGCTGCTCCGGCAGCGAGACGAGCAGCAATGACGCTGCCGATACGCTCCACCACGCCGACGGCTTTTGTTTTGCCGAGCATCAACAGACCCGCCGTAATGCCCCGGAGCTGCGGTCCAACCTGGTCGAGAGCTCGCGCGTCGCCGGGGCGTTTGATCAGTTCGACTACGGCTTCCTTAACGCGAGCGAGATTGACGATGCACTCCGCGATGACGGATTCGGTCGCCTGCCGAAGCTGAGCGACGGAAGTCTCCTGAGCTGCGTCTTCGTCGTCCTCGAAAGGGACGACCGCTCGAACGAGCTCCGTGTCTAAGGCATCCTCGACATCCAGGAGTGTGGCCGCCATCCGCTCCAACTCCGCCTCTTCGGGAGCCCGCTCACTGGCAATAATTGCCGTGAGTGCCTTCGCTTCCTTCTGAATGTCGTCCCTGGAACTGGTGAGCCCCAACACACCGAGGGTGTCGCTGATTTTCTTCAGCATCTCCAACTGTGGCTCGAGATCCACCGCGTTCGCCATACCCGTCCGGACAAAAATGTCCAGGACATCCTTGACGCTGGCGAGATCCTCCTTGATCGCTTCGGCGACGGCTCGCATGAGCTTCACGCTTGGGCCAGCCAGGGCCTGACTGGCTTCAGCCAGCCGCTCCTCGCCCGGAACGACTTCGGTGAGCTCGTAAGCCGCGCGAATCTCGTCGAGCCGCTCTCCGTCTCCCGCTGCTCGAGCGGCGTAGTAGAGGAGGCTATTCAGCAGCTCTACCGGAGGGGAGTCGACGAACGCGGCTTCGCCGCCGTCCATGAGACGCTTGAGCTGCCGGTCGGCCTGACCGACCAGGCGCTTCAGAGAGATCGTTGCTTCCAGGCCGCCGTCCCGAAGAGCCTCCAGCACACCCGTTAGTACGTACCAGAGCTGCCGCGCCGATTCGACGCTCGTTGCTTTCTCCAGCTCCCGGCTGACGTGGATCAGCTCCGCCAGATCACCCGCAGAGTCCTCATCACGCAGCCACCCAAGGAGCGACGATTGAAACTCGCGCCTGAGGCCGCCTATAGTCTGTCTGAAGGCCTGGGCGCCTTCTTCGGAAACGGTCACGCTGGGTTCAGCTCGGCGTGCGGCAGGCGCTGACGAAGCCTTGTTCAGCAGAACGAGCGTACCCTCGGAAAGTTGCGGCTTGCCGCGGTGCTGGCGAAGATCATTGAGCAGCGGCAGCAGCACCAACGCGACGTCGCGACCACCGCTTAAGAGACGGTCGAGGTAGGCAGGCAGCTGCACCATCGCCCGGATGAGCGTTCCGATGCCTTTATCGACCGTGTCCTGGTCACTCGCTGTGCCGAGGTACCGGCAGGTCTCTTCCATTTCCTCCGCCAGCAACGCTGCGCCGTCGACCTCGGCAACCTTCAGGGCCCCGCGGGAGAGGTGTAGCAGATCCGCACAGCGCGAGAGCGACTGTTGACTGCCGTGCCCATCGACATATTCCTCGAGCTGGGCGCGAGCCTCGTCTAGCGTGGCCGTCAGTTCGTCACTGACCAGATCGAGAGACTGAGCAACCATCGCTTGCATATCAGCGACGGTCGCCACTAACTGGATTGGCGGCGCGTCTCAATGGTCGGTCCTGCCGGGGCACTTACGGCTCGCATCTCCTTCTCCCCCTGCGCCAGGCTCTCGGATACCTGCCTCTGAGTGAGGATACCGGTACCTGTCGATACGTCCGGAAGCGCGAAGCCGCTTACGGTCTTGCGCAGCTGAGAAGCAAGTTGCGAGAGCTTCCTGATGGCACTCGACGTTGAAGCGGTGGATGCCATCGCCTTCGAGGTGATTTCCCGCAGGACCTGCATGTTCTTCGTAATATTGGCGGCCGCTGTAGTCTGGCCTTTGGCGGAAGTTGAGATATTCCGGACGAGAGTTGCGATCTGGTGGGACACCTGCTCGATCTCAACGAGTGCAGCGCCTGCGTTCTCGGCGAGCAGCGAGCCACCCACGACGTCAGTCGTGCTGCGTTCCATGGCGACAACGGCCTCGTTGGTATCGGATTGGATGGTACTGACCAACACTTCGATCTGCTTCGTGGCGTGGCTCGAGCGCTCGGCTAACTTCTGAACTTCGTCCGCGACGACGGCGAATCCTCGGCCAGCTTCGCCGGCTCTGGAAGCCTCGATCGAGGCGTTCAAGGCGAGGATGTTGGTCTGCTCGGCGATTTCCTCGATTAGCGCAACGATATTACCGATCTCCTGGGAACTCTCGCCAAGACGCTTGATACGCTTGGACGTATCCTGGATGGTCTCACGAATCGTATTCATGCCCTCGATGGTCCGACGCACGGCCTCGCCGCCTTTATGCGCGACATCCACCGAATGGTGAGCCACGTCTGAGCACCGCTCGGCGTTACCTGAAACTTCTTCGATCGCAGTCGCCACCTGGGCGATGGACTCCGACGCTGCTGCGGCCTGCTTCGTTTGAGTCTCGCTCGCTCGTACCAGGTGCTGCGATGCCGCTTCGGTTTGCTTGGCCGCTGCGTCGACCAGGATTGCGGAGTCTTTCACGGTCGTCACGAGATTCCGAAGTGCCTCGATTGCGTAGTTAATCGAGTCTGCGATCGCGCCGGTGATGTCTTCTGTCACCGTTGCCTGGACCGTGAGATCGCCGTCGGCCAGACTCGACAGCTCATCGAGGAGGCGCAGTATCGCCTGCTGATTCCGTTCGTTTTGCTCGGCCTGAGTCGTCGCCGCATGCCTGAAATCGCCCGCGCGCCGGTGGGCGATGACCATCAACAGGACCAGAATCAACGCGCCGGTGACTAGTACCAGCAGCAAACGTGCGTCGTCGGTCTCACCTCTTTGGCTGATCCAAAGGAGCGTGGCCGTCCAACCGAGCACACCGATCAGCAGTACGGTCAACAGGAACAGAAATTTTGCCCAAGGGCTGTTCTTCAGCATCGCTTCGGCTAGGCTTCCGCCTCCTCCCCCGCTCGGAGAAATTGCTCGTCCCGTAATAGCTTGGCCAGACTGAAGTGCGGCCAGGTCTCCTCATCCCGGCGATAGCCGCCGTCCAGGTAGCTCTCACAACGAATAGACGTTGCCGGCGTCTCGTCAGTATAGTCAGTCGAGTTGAAGCGCCGAAAGCCGATGACCTCATCCACCAGCATGCCCGTCGGCACGTCCCTGCTGGTAAGGACCAGAACACGCGCATGACGGTCCGTCATGGAGACGCCACCGCCAAGAAAGGCCTTGAGATCGACTATGGTGATGAGTTGTCCTCGAACACTGGCGATTCCTCGAAGCCAGGGCTTGGCGCCCGGAACGCGGGTAATTACCTGCGGAACAGAGAGTACTTCTCGAACGTTGTTCCGCGCGGTGACGAATCTTTCCTGGCCTAACCTGAAGCCGACTCCGATCCACTCCTCGACCTGTTCGTCCCGGCCTTCACGGTTCGCGATCACAGCGCGAGCTCGCTGTTCCAAGGCGATCAGTAACTCGAAGGGCCTGTCGCTTAGCGCGCTGAGCGTCAAACAAGATCTCCCTCGGATCTACGCAATACTTCCTTAGCCTTCGCTACAAGAGCCGAGGCAGTTACGGGCTTAACGAGATAGTCCACCGCACCCTGGCGCATCCCCCAGATACGATCGCTCTCCTGACTCTTCGTCGTCACCATGACCACAGGTATCGACTGAGTGCACGGGTCTTGAGTCAGCGCGCGTGTCGCCTGGAATCCGTTCACGTCCGGCATAACGACGTCCATCAAGATCAGGTCCGGGAGCATCTCTCTGGCTAGAGTAATACATTCGGAGCCGCTGGTTGCAGAGACCGTGTCGAAGCCGTGCTTCTCCAGCGCCGTCTTCATTACATGGACCTCTGTAGGCGAGTCATCGACGATCATTACTAGCGCCATGGTCAACTACCTGCTGGCGATCTCATCTGGACCTGTGGTTCCGGATCGCGCCGAGAAGCTCATCCTTCGTGAAGGGCTTCGTCAAGTACTGCTCCGAACCGACGAGTCGACCTCGAGCCCGGTCGAATAACCCGTCCTTGCTTGAGAGCATGATGACCGGCGTCTCTTTAAAGGCCTGACTGTTTTTGATCAGCGAGCATGTCTGATAGCCATCGAGCCGGGGCATCATGATGTCGACAAAGATGATGTCAGGATGATGGTCAGCGATCTTGGACAGCGCGTCGAACCCATCCACGGCTGTGAAAACCTCACATCCTTCTTTGACCAGAAGCGTCTCGGCCGTCCGACGGATTGTCTTGCTGTCGTCAATGACCAGGATCTTTAACCCCTCTAGGCCATTGCTGGGCACGACAGCACTTCCGTTCGACACGCGTTCCTCCTTAACGGACGCTTAAGATGTGGGCCGGCAACAGCAAGGCTTATTTCGATACCTTGGCCAGAGCGCCATTCTACATATTGGCATGATGCCTTCCAACGAACCTCGGTGAACCGGCAGGAATCGATGAAGGCGGAACCCCATGGAAGTACGGCTGCTTCTGTCCATCCCCACCCGGCCTCGGTAGCTCGGGGTATAGTAGCTTCGATCTGTTGGACGAAACTGCGACCCGGCGCGCATCTTTAGTAAAGGATACCTGATGATCGATCCCGAACGGCTGCTGGGCGTGGTCATGGACCCGATCGACGGCATCCAGCCTGCCAAGGACTCGACTCTCGCGATGCTCCTCGCCGCCCAGAACCGAGGCTGGACGCTCATTTACTTCCGCCAGAGTGACCTGGCCGTCCGGGATGGAGTTCCGCTCGGAAGTGGCCTTAAGATAAAAGTTTATGACGACACCAGCCGGTGGTATGAATCGGGCGAGCCGTGGGCCGGCGGCCTGGAAGAGTTGAATGTACTGCTCATGCGCAAAGATCCGCCGTTTGATATGGAGTACATCTACACGACCTATATTCTAGAGTTGGCGGAGGAGCGTGGGTTGATGGTGGTCAACAAACCGGCGAGTCTTCGAGACATCAACGAGAAGGCGTACACTGCGTGGTTTCCCGATTGCGCCCCCGCCAGCCTGATCAGCAGAGATCTCGACGAGCTCCGAAGCTTCCTGGGAGAGCAGAAAAAGATCGTTGTCAAACCGCTGGACGGGATGGGTGGCCGGTCGGTCTTCATCGTGACTCAAGGGGACCCCAATACCAACGTCATTCTGGAGACACTCACCGACAACGGCTCCAAGTTTACACTCGCGCAGCGCTACATCCCGGAGATCAGCGAAGGGGACAAGCGAATACTGCTTATCGACGGTGACCCCGTCGAGTATGCACTCGCGCGAATACCTGCGCCGGGCGAGAGCCGCGGCAACCTGGTCATGGGCGCCAAGGGGGAAGGCCGCGAGCTGACAAAGCGAGACCGCTGGCTATGCTCCCGTGTTGGACCGATCCTGAAAGCAAAGGGCGTCGTATTCGCCGGGTTGGACGTCATCGGGGACTTCCTGACCGAGATCAACGTCACGAGTCCGACCGGTATCCGCGAGCTGGACCGAGCATTCGGGGTGAATATAGCGGACCAGCTATTCGACGCGATAGACAGGCGCCTCCGAGAATAGCAATGTCCTGATTGCCACGGTGAGACGTTCAACACAGCTCGCATTGAGTTTATGCGCTCTGCTGATCGCCGGCTGTGCGGACCGGCCGGCGGAGTTGAAGCAGCAGCGAATCTACGCCATGGCTACATGGGTAGATCTCAGCTTTCACGAAGCGGACGCCGCTTCCGCACGGTCTATCGCCGGCGAGATCGAGACAGTTCTGAGTGCCTTCGAGCGGGATTACTACGCGTGGGTGCCGGGCCAGCTCGCGGAGCTGAACGCCGCCATGCACGCAGGACGACCGACGCTCGTGACTGCGCCCCTGGCGGCGTTGATTGTCGAGGCGAAGCGGCTGTCTGCGCTCAGTGACGGCTACTTCGAGCCCGGGCTTGGCGCACTCGTAGAACTCTGGGGGTTCCACTCGAACGTGCAGACCTCCCGGCTGCCGCCGTCGGCCGAGGAGATCTCGGAACGCCTGGACGCCGGGGCAAGAATCGCGTCCCTCCGGATCGATGGCCTGCGCATCGAGAGCAGCTCACCAGGGCTAACACTCGACTTGGGCGGAATCGCGAAGGGTGCCGCCGTCGATACGGTAATTGGCCTGATGCGCGAGCGCGGCATCGAGCACGCGCTGGTAAATGCCGGCGGAGATCTCAGGGTAATCGGGCGGTCCGGGGGACGGCAGGACGAGCGCCCCTGGCGGGTGGGAATTCAACATCCGCGTGAAGCCGGCTTACTCGGTGTCGTCGAGCTCGAGAGCGGCGAAGCGGCTTTTACCTCTGGCGACTACGAGCGATTTTATGAGCACGGCGGCGCGCGACTTCACCACATACTCGATCCCCGAACAGGCTACCCCGTAACGCATACTCAGGCCGTTACGGTAATTGCCGCCGATGGAGTCACGGCGGACGCGGCCGCCACAGCGCTTTTCGTTGCCGGATCGGACCGGTGGCGTCAGGTCGCACTCGCACTCGGTATCGACTACGTGTTGCGCGTCGATGCAACCGGAGAGCTCGAACTGACGGCGCCAATGCGCGACCGACTGGGGCGGGCGGCAGGAGCCGATTCGGATATAATGAGTCCACCTGCTGACAAGGACGGAGCAGATTGAGAGAGGATCCGGAGACAACGACTGTCACCGATCGGTTGAGTTCGACACTATTCGTGGCGGCGCTGTTTCACGGGGTCGTTATCCTCGGTGTCACATTCACGGCCGGCCCGCTCGGGGACCGCGACGCTCTGCCGACACTGAGGATCACGCTCGTTACGGACAGCCCCGAACCCGAGAAACCTCCAGAAGACGCCGACTATCTGGCACAACGTTCGCAGACCGGGTCCGGCGAACTGGCTGCCGGTGAGCGTCCGACCAGAACGCCAGGGGCCGATAGTCCACTCACACAGGAGGGAGATCCCAGCGGAATGGATATGAGCGACGGCCGGCCACGAGAGCTGGCGCCCGGCGCCGAGCTCTTATTGACACGCAACCTCTCCCAGCAGCAACTCGATGCGCTGCCCCGGCCCAACGACGATCCCGCAGAGTCCAACCAGACTGCGGCTCAAGTCATCGCCGGACCGTCTATACCCACGCTGGCGACAGAGCTGGATACGCTGGCCGTGCTGCCAGACCACGAGCCACGGGAGTTGTTCGCGAGCCCGGCCACCCGGCAATCGATAGTCGCAACCTACCTGAATGCCTGGCGCGGTCGAGTCGAGCAGATCGGAACGCTGAACTTTCCCGCTCAGGCGCGCACGCGGGATCAGGGGGCCATCGACAATCCGACCCTGGAGGTGGCTATCGATGCGGAGGGCCGTCTCGTGGAGATCGTCATTCGGCAGTCCTCGGGTAACACGACCATCGATCAGGCGGCGCTGTCAATCCTGCGACTGGCGGCGCCATTCGAGCCCTTACCCCCGGCCGTTCGAGCCGAATATGACGTGCTTCGATTCGCCTATGAGTGGGACTTCGACGACGGGTAGCCGACATAATCCCGTCGATTCAGCCAAATGCTTCGAGGACCGCGGTCTCTCAGTTAAGATAGCGTGTGTCTACCCCGGGTGAGAGGGCTTATATGCGGACGCTGCAGGACCACTTCCTCATAGCGATGCCGGCGATGGGCGACCCGAACTTCAATGGGACAGTGACCTATCTGTGCAAGCATTCCGATCAGGGTGCACTCGGTATCATCATCAATCGACCGCTGGACATCCAGCTGGGGGAAGTCTTTCGGCAACTCTCCTTCGACGTCCTGGACGACGATCAAGCGGACCGGCCGGTCTTGGGTGGCGGACCCGTGCAGCCGGGCGTGGGCTTTGTGCTGCACCAGTCCGACGACGACTACGAATCTACGCTCGATAGTGGCGGCGCGGAGATCAAGGTAACGGTGTCGAAAGACATTTTGAGCGCGATGGCTCAAGGGCAGGGCCCTCAGCCTTCAGTCGTCGCGCTGGGCTATGCCGGCTGGGATGCGGGGCAACTCGAGTCAGAGCTTGCGGCCAACGCGTGGTTGAGCACGCCTGCCGACCCCGCGATCGTCTTCGACACGCCCTTTCAGAAACGCTGGGCGGCTGCGGCCGGCTTGTTGGGAGTAGACATCAGCCAGCTGTCAAGCTACTCGGGACATGCCTGATCCGATCGGGCGCGCGCGCCGGTGACCGGCGATCGGAGTCCAGACGTCCTCCTCGCTTTTGATTTTGGCTTTCGGCGAATTGGGGTCGCCAGCGGTAATCTACAAACGCGCACTGCGTCTCCTCTCACCACGTTGACCGTCAGCGGGGAACTCCCCTGGGCCGAGCTGGATCGGGCGATCGACGACTGGCACCCCGGACAGCTCGTGGTAGGGTGTCCGAGCCCCGAGATCGCCCGGGAGGTCGCCGAGCGAGCCAAGGAGTTCATGGCCGCACTTCGGCAACGCTACGATCTGCCCGTAGCCGCGGTCGATGAGTCGTTCACGTCGCGCGCTGCCCGCTCAGAGCTCAAGGAAGCTCGAAGGTCGGGGTTGCTGAGGAAGCGTGTGCGGAAAGGGAAAGTCGATAGCCATGCCGCGTGCCTGATCGCCGAGCAATGGATGAGTGGATGACGGTCGAACAAATCAACGACAAGGGTCAGCTGCGACATCTGATTACACTCGCGGACTTGGAGCGAAGCCAGATCGAGATGATTATCGATTGCGCCGCGGGCTACCTTACGCCGGTAGGCCATCCACCGCCTCACGACACTATCCTGCAGGGTCAGACGGTGGCAAACCTATTCTTCGAGGCGAGTACTCGAACGCGTGCGTCTTTCGAGCTGGCAGCCAAACGTCTGAGCGCCGACGTTCTCAACCTCGATGTCAATACCTCCTCGCGTGCCAAGGGCGAGAGCATTGTCGACACGATCTACACCCTGCAGGCAATGCAGATAAACATGTTCGTCGTACGTGACGCCAGCACGGGCGTCCCCGCAGACATCGCTCGACACGTCGACGCGCATGTGTCGGTCCTGAACGCCGGGGAATCCGACGTGTCACATCCCACACAAGGACTGCTCGATTTGATGACCATTCGACGACACAAGGGCGACATCGATCAACTGTGCGTCGCGATAGTGGGAGATGTGAAACATTCACGTGTTGCTCGATCAATCAATGAAGCTTTAACTAAGTTCGCCGTCCGCGAGATACGTCTTGTCGGGCCGGCCGAATTGCTGCCACAAGACGGATTCGAGGGCGCGTTACGGTGCACTGAACTCAGCGACGGAATTCGCGACGCTGATGTCGTCATGACACTCAGAATTCAGCGGGAGCGATTCGCCGAGCTCGGGACGATTCCGGACCGGCAGACATACTTCCAGCGTTACGGCCTGACCGAGAAACACCTCCGAACGGCGAAGCCGGATGCGATCGTTATGCATCCGGGGCCCATGAATCGCGGTGTAGAAATCGAAGATAGCGTCGCGGACGGTCCGCAGTCTGTCATAGCGGAACAGGTGACAAACGGAATGGCCGTACGCATGGCCGTTCTAGCTCTCGCTCACGAGCACGTCCGCGATAGCCACGGAAGAACTCGTTGAGACGATCGGAGAATCGAGACACGATCTGTCTCGAGGAAGCACGGATTCTCTCTCAGATATCGTATCCGGGCGACCAGTATATTATCCGGCTGGCAGCCCCCGGCTGCGCCCGGCGGGCCAGTCCAGGAAGTTTCGCTCACCTGACGTGTGACCCCGCGACGCCGATGCGGCGACCGCTGTCTATCATGCGCGCTAACGCCGAGGAGGGATGGCTCGAGTTTCTCTATAAGCCCGTAGGTCGCGGGCTGGCGCTTCTAGCCACAAGACCGGTTGGTGACAGCGTCAGCGTGCTCGGCCCGATCGGACGCGGCTTCGAGCCCGATCCCGGGAGGCCGACCATACTCGCCATCGGCGGCGGCGTTGGAATTCCGCCGATTTACTATCTCGCGGAGCAGATCAGGCATCAGTCAGGTGTCGAGATGCTCGTACTGATGGGCTCCGAGGTGCCGTTCCCGTTCGAACTCGGTCAATCGAGTCGAGTCGTGGCTGGAATTCCCGGTGACGTCGCCGCGACGGTTGCTAACCTGGACGAGTGGGGTATCGCATCACGGCTCGCCAGCAACGCTGGCTACGCTGGCTGTTTCGAGGGCATGGTCACGGAGCTCGCGCGCAGCTGGCTGGCGGCATTGCCTTCCAGGCGACTTGATGAAGTGCAGATCGTCGGCTGCGGCCCGGTACCGATGCTTGCGGCATTGGCGACACTCGCCAAAGATTACGGGTTACCGTGCCAGGTAGCCGTGGAGGAATACATGGCCTGCGGTGTTGGCGGATGTGCCGGATGTACGATACTTGTTCGAACTCCGGCCGGACCGGCAATGAAACGAGTATGCGTAGACGGGCCGGTTTTCGAGGCGCAGGATGTATTCCCACTCTAGTAGTTCGTAATGCCGTAATCGACGCCGCCGCCTAACCGAAGTTGATCTTAGCTTCCAGGTCGGCACGGGAATCCGCATTCACCAGCGCCTCTTCCATGCCGACTCGACCCTCCCGATAAAGCCCCAACAATGCATCGTCGAAACACTGCATGCCCGGTTCGCTGGTGCTCTTAAAGGCCTCTTTTACGCCGCTAATATCCCCTTTGAGCATGAGCTCGGTTATACGGGGTGTGTTCAGCATGACCTCTACGGCCGCGACGCGATTTCCGTCCTTACTCCTGACCAACCTTTGAGAGATGATCGCGCGCGTATATTGAGCCAGATCCATGAAGACCTGCTTATGCTGATCATACGGATACATATTGATGATACGGTCCAGAGTCTCTGGTGAATTATTGGCGTGTAGCGTTGCTATCGCCAGATGCCCAGTCCCCGCGAGATCGATCGTCGCCTGCATCGTCTCACGGTCTCGGATCTCACCGATCAGGATGACATCCGACGCCTCCCGCATGACGCTCTTCAATGCGTGCGCGTAAGATTGAGTGTCCAGGCCGATCTCACGCTGATTGATGATGGACTGTTTGTTGGGGTGGAGAAACTCTATCGGATCCTCAATCGTTACGATATGGGACGCGGAATTATTGTTTCGATGGTCGATCATCGCCGCGAGGGTCGTCGATTTTCCCGAGCCGTTGGCACCGACCATCAAGATCAAGCCCCTGCGCAGCATGACGAGTTCCTTCATGATCTCCGGCAGACCCAAATCGTCGAGCTTGGGGATCTCGGGCGTGATATAGCGAAGAACCATGCCGATATTGCCGCGTTGGTGGAACACGTTGACACGAAAACGGCCGATTCCAGATTCGGAAACCGCGAAGTCGATCTCCAGCTCCCGGGTGAACTCCTCGAGCTGCTCTTCGCTCATGAGCTCCAACGCTGCCTGCCGGACCATTTTCGCACTCAGCTCCATCTGGTTGACCGGCAGGATCTTGCCATCGATCTTGATCATGACCGGGGCGTGTGTGGTAAAAAAAAGGTCCGAAGCCTTTTTATCCGCCATCAGCTTGAAAAGTGGCTTGACGTTCATAGTGACCGGGTGAGGGTGCGCAGATCAGCCACTAGTAGAGAGAAGTTTTCTTGTTTTCGTCAACCAGACGGAGATTGTCCGCGTGATCTGTCGCCGCAGGCTCCTTTCGTTTGCCCCCAAGCTTGATCTTGAGCCTGAGCTCATTCATCGAGTCGGCGTTACGCAACGCGTTCTCGTAGGAGATGACACCGTCTTCGTATAGACGGAACAGGGCCTGATCGAACGTCTGCATGCCCAGTCGGGTCGACTTCGCCATAACTTCTTTGATCTGCGCGACTTCTCCGCGGAAGATCAAGTCATTGATCAACGGGGACGCGAGCATGATCTCCATCGCGGCGACACGGCCGAGACCGTTCTCTTTGGGAATGAGACGCTGAGAGATCATCGCTTGCATGTTGAGAGAGAGGTCCATCAACAGCTGATGTCGTCGTTCCTCCGGGAAGAAGTTGATGATGCGATCCAGAGCCTGGTTGGCGCTGTTGGCGTGCAGGGTCGCAACGCAGAGGTGACCTGTCTCGGCGAACTGGATCCCGTACTGCATCGTCTCGCGGTCACGGATCTCACCAATCATTATTACGTCCGGGGCTTGACGCAGAGTATTCTTCAACGCATTTTCCCAACTCTCGGTGTCCACGCCGACTTCGCGGTGTGTCACGACACAGCCGCCATGCGGATGCACGAACTCGACCGGGTCTTCGATGGTGATGATGTGGCCTTTCGAATTCGCATTCCTGTGCCCGATCATCGTAGCCAGGGTGGTCGACTTACCCGATCCCGTACCACCGACCACCAGGCAAAGGCCGCGCTTGACCATGGAGACTTCCTTGAGCTGAGGCGGTAAGTCGAGCTCCTCGAAAGTGGGGATCTTCGTCTTGATAGTCCGCAACACGGCACCCGTGTTGCTCTGGGCGACAAATGCACTGACACGAAATCGGCCGATGCCTTGTGGCGCGATCGCGAAGTTACATTCGTTGGTCGCATCGAATTCTCGCGACTGTTTGTCGTTCATGATCGAACGCACGATCAGCGCGCTTTGTTCCCGAGTCAGGGGTTTGTCGGCAAAAGGCTGAATCACGCCATCAATTTTTATTGCCGGCGGAAAATCAGCCGTAATGAAGAGGTCGGAACCGTCGCTCTCGACCATCTTCTTGAGAAGATTCTGGGTAAGCCGAATTGCTTGGTCGCGTTCCATCGCAACCTACTCCTTTTCTAGCGCTACGCTAGAAGCTCTCCTTGTTGACGGCTCGGAATCGGGCTTCTTCCTTTGTGATAAAACCCTGAGTCATGAGATCCTGAAGATTCTGATCCAGGGTCTGCATTCCTGCCGCTTGGCCGGTCTGAATTGTCGAATACATCTGAGCGATC
>JAZFYK010000200.1:0-3831 GCA_036443505.1 Gammaproteobacteria bacterium
AGCTCGTCGAAGGGCCGACGCTGGCCGACCGGATCGAAGAGGGCGCCCTGCCTGCCGATGAGGCGCTCGGCATCGCGATGCAGATTGCGCAGGCACTTGAAGGCGCGCATGGGCAAGGGATCGTTCATCGGGATCTGAAACCTGCCAACATCAAGCTGCGGCCCGACGGCACGGTCAAGGTGCTCGACTTCGGTATTGCGAAGGCGCTCGCGCCTGATCTCCTCACGAGTGCGCCACAGTCACCGATGCTGACGACTCCGATGACGCTGGCGGGCGTCATTCTCGGCACGGCCGCTTATATGAGTCCCGAGCAAGCGCGGGGCAAACCTGTCGATCAACGCGCTGACATCTGGGCTTTCGGTTGTGTGCTTTACGAGATGCTGACTGGTCAGCCTGTGTTCGGCGGCGAGGACGTAACGATCACGCTTGCGCGCGTGCTCGAACGTGACACGGATTTCGATTCGTTGCCGGCGGCGATCTCACCAGCGGTCCGACAAACTCTCATGCTGTGCTTACAGAAGGATGTGAGAAAGCGTGTCGCTGATATCCGCGACGTGCGGCTCGCGCTTGAAGGAGCGTTTGAGTCTGTTTCGCCTCGAGTGGCTGAAGCGGCCGCGGCTGATCTGCCAGTATGGCGGCAGGTCATACCCATGGGAGCCGCAGTCCTTGTGACAGGCCTCGTCGTCGGCTTCATCGCATGGAGCCTCTGGCCCACACCCGAACCTGAGCCCGAGCCGCCATATCTGACTCGCTTCGATTACGATCTTCCGGAAGATCAAGCGTTCAGAAACACGGGTTGGCCTTTGATGGCGCTTTCCCCGGACGGCCGTCATTTTGCTTACAACACCCAGGACGGCCTGTACCTACGTACGATGGACGAGCTCGAGGCGCGGCTGATTCCCGGGACCGAGCCGATCTTGGACACAGTGACTTTCTCACCGGACGGGCAGTCGTTGGCGTATTGGGATGTTTCGAACCAGCTCAAACGCATCGCGATCAGCGGCGGCGCGCCGGTGGTGATCTGTGAACTCTCGGATGTCTCTAGCGTGAGTTGGGAGTCGGATGGCACGATTCTCTATAGTGCGAGCACTGGCATTCTGCGCGTCTCGGCTAATGGCGGCACGCCGGAGCTCGTTATCCCGACGGTCGACGGCGAGTTCTTCTATGGTCCACGGCTGCTGCCCGATGGGGACTCAGTGCTGTTCAGCGTGACGAGCACACAAACACAAGGGTGGGACGACGCTCGGATCGTCGCGCAATCGCTCTCCACGGGCGAGCGTATCGTGCTCGTCGAGGGCGGAAGTGACGCCCGCTACCTCCCGCCCGGCCACCTCGTCTACGCACTCGGCGATGGTCTCTTTGCCGTCGCGTTTGACCCCGACAGCCTGACCGTGTTCGGCGGAGCCGTGCCGCTCGTGCAGGGGGTGATGCGGGCAAGCGCTGGCCAAACCGGCGTAGCCAACTATGGCGTATCAAACGACGGGACCTTGGTCTATGTCACAGGCAGTGTCACCCCGGATACGCGCACCCTCTTGTGGGTGGACCGCGACGGACACGAGGAACCCATCGATGTACCGCCTCGAACGTACGTCAAGCCACGGATTTCGCCCGATGGGACGAAGGTGGCCCTTGACGTGCGCGACCAGGATTTCGACATCTGGATCTGGGACCTCGGTCGCGAAACACTAACGCGCCTGACGTTCGATCCCGGGCAGGACGAGTTTCCCGTGTGGTCGCCCGACGGCCAACAAATCGCCTTTTCGGTGACGGGGGGAGGTGGCCCTGCCGCTACATCCAACACGAGCCTGTTCTGGCGGGCGGCGGACGGTACTGGCTCCGCAGAGCGGTTAGCTGAGAGTAGTGGGCAGATGTTTCCCACGTCCTTCCTGCCCGACGCGGCAGGGATTCTAGTCTACGGTACGGTCACCACCGATCAGGGTGACGACATAGCGATCGTTCGACTGGAGGGGGAGGACCGAGCGACGCCGCTGCTGGAGACGACATTTGAAGAGTCATACCCGGCGCTGTCACCCGACGGCCGCTGGCTGGCGTACGTCTCGGACGAGTCGGGGAACAACGAGATTTTCGTGCGGCCGTGTCCGGACATCGTTGCGGGCCGCTGGCAAGTGTCCACGGGCGGCGGCACGCAACCGTTCTGGGCGCGCGATGGGCGGGAGCTGTTCTACCGCAACGGCGAGGCTGTGATCACCGTGCCTATCCAAACGGATCCGAGTTTTACGGTGGGGAACCCTGAGGTGATGTTTGAGGGTGATTACATTATTGAGCAGGGCGGTCCAAACTACGATGTCTCACCCGATGGCGAGCGATTCTTGATGATCAAACAAATCGAGGACGCGTCCGCAACGTCGCAGATCATCGTCGTGCAAAACTGGTTCGAGGAACTCAAGCGCCTCGCGCCGCCAGCAGAACAATCTGAATGACCGATTTCTTCAAAGCAGACACTCAGAATGCGCGTGTTGGGATCGAGTTGAATGTCCGCTTCTGGCCGAAAGCAGACGTTCAGAATCGCAGAATTAGGTAGAGATACTTGACAAGAATCATCGCCTTCACGGGCTTCCTAGTCATCTGGAATCTGGGCTTCACCCAGGATCTCGTTGTCACCAACGCACGAATCATCGTTGGCACAGGGCAAACAATCGAGCAAGGCTCTGTAGTCGTTAGGGATGGGCGGATTGCTTCTGTCTTTGCGGGTGCTACGGAAGCTCAGGGGGGCCTGGTGATCAACGCTGACGGTATGACGGTGATGCCCGGATTAATCGACAGCCATACGCACTTGCTGATTTCGGATCGCATGATGCTGGACGGGGAAGCCGCACTCTCCCGTTGGATCTCGGAAGAGCTTCCCGGGCATCTCGAGGCCTACCTGGCGAGCGGCGTTACTACAGTGCTGTCTCATGGCGATTACTTTCCGGAGATCGCAGAGGTCAAGCGACTCGCAGAGCATGGCGAGCTGAGAGCTCCTCGGCTGCTCGTGTCAGGTCCTTTTCTTACTACTAGCGATGGACATCCGATTCGTATGCTATGCGATGGCGCGCCGGCTTTATGTCGGGCTTCACTGATTGCCGAGATTGATGATCCGGGGGCCGCACGTGCGAAGGTTCGTGAGCTTGCAGAGGCAGGCGTAGATGCGATCAAAATTGTCTATGACGATGGATTCCGGCGAGATCCACGGCCTAAGCTCAATGACGAGGTTCTCTTCGCAATTGCTGACGAGGCGCAGCGGCACGGCCTGCCATTGATTGCGCATGCCCGGGAGACCGCGGACGCGCTCAGGGTCATCGAGTTCGAGTCCGTACGGCTGGCCCATCCGCCGGTACTTGGGGCTGGTGACCTGGCTGAAATAGGGCAGATTCTGAGAGATACGTCGATCCCGTTTGCGACGACGAGTAATAGCTCCGGTCTGGATGGCATTCAAGCGCTCTGGGAAGCCGGCGCGACCATCGCGTTTGGTACGGACGGATTCAGTAGTGGTCCGCGTGCGGCGGTTGCTCGCGAGATCGAGATGATCTCCCGAGTTTTATCACCGGCTCAGGTGATAGCCGCAGTCACCCGGAACGCTGCTGCCTACGTCGGTCTCAGTGACGAGATCGGCACGCTGGAGCCAGGCAAATTGGCCGACATCGTCATCATCGATGGAGATCCGCTGGCTGACGTATCTGATCTGTCGAACATGGAGATCGTGATCCAAGGCGGGCGGATAGTTGTGGATAATCGTTAACGGTTAATGAATGTCCGCTTATGGCCGAAAGCGGACGTTCGACTCCACAGGCTTCGCCGTCACTAAGCTGACTCACGGCCGGCAACACTTAA
>JAZFYK010000201.1:0-2493 GCA_036443505.1 Gammaproteobacteria bacterium
GTCGCCTGCGAGGCAGCGGTCGGCAATCGCCCTCATGTGTCCGTTTTCGGCACGGATTACCCGACACCCGACGGCACCGGACTGCGTGATTACATCCATGTCGAGGACCTGGCGACGGCCCATCTCAATGCGCTGGACTACCTGCGTGACGCTGGCAGGCCCGCCACATTGAACTGCGGTTACGGTCATGGGTACAGCGTTCGCGAAGTCTTGCAAGCGGTCGAAAAAGCCAACGGCGAGCCGCTGCCCATCAAGGAAGAACCACGCCGGGCGGGCGATCCGCCCATACTGATCGCCGTCGCCGAAAAGATCACACAGGTACTCGGCTGGCAGCCGAAATTCGACGATCTCGACACGATCGTCAAGACAAGCCTCGCATGGGAACGAAAGATCGCAGCAAAGGACCCGAGCGCCTATTGGGCCGCCTGATCACAGAGGATTTGCCGGTGATACACTCCGAACATGAGACTCCGCGGCCCGCAATCACTTAACGGACTGATTCTCGTCGGCTTCGGTCTGGTCGCGCTGCCGCTGCTGTTGGCCGTGATCTGGGCGCTGGTCAACCTGGACCGCCTCGCCGCACAGAGCGAGCAGCTCGTGATATCCGGTGTGTCCGGCGCCGAGAACAACCGGCGACTGGTGGACCAGGTCGCATCACTCGAGCGTCTCTCACGGCAGTATCAGGTGCTGCGAAATGTCGACAGCTTGACCATCCTGCAACAGGACCTGGCGAGCGTTCAAGCGACGCTCGATAGCATAAGACCGCTCGCCGAGCAGGCCGATGCCCTGGCTCTGGTGGCCTCGGTCGGCGTTACCGCAAGGCGCATCGTCTATACGCTGCTGCAGGCCGAGAACGATCCCATCAAAACACAGGTCGCCATCACCGATTTCGCGAAGCTGAGGCAACGCGTCGCACGGCTGACGACAGTCCTGAGCAGCCACATCGAGATGGAACTCAGCAGCCTGCAGGAGAGCACGCGTCGCGCGCAGCAGGTCTCCGCGTGGCAGACCGCGGCACTCGTTCCGGGCACGATTATCCTGGTGTTGTTCTTTACGCTGCTCGTTGCCCGCCCGATCCGCCAGATCGACCAGGCCATTAATCAGCTCGGTAAAAGCGGTTTTTCACAACCGATCCACGTCAAGGGCCCGACCGACCTCGAGAAGCTCGGCCGCCAGCTCGAATGGCTCCGGGTCAGGCTCCTTGGGCTCGCCCAGGAGAAGAACCGTTTCTTAAGACACATGTCGCACGAACTCAAGACGCCGCTCGCGAATATTCGCGAAGGCACCGAGCTGCTCCTGGACGGCACGGTCGGCGAGCTCGAGACGCCGCAGCGCGAGGTCACCGATATTCTGCGCGTCAACGGGCTCAAACTGCAGCAGCTCATCGAGAACCTGTTGTCATTCAGCGCCTGGCAGACCAGGAACGAGGTGCTGACCCTGACCGACTTCCCGCTGCGCGCGCTCGTTATCTCGGTGGCAAAAACACAGCGCCTGGCACTCAAGTCCGCACACATTCAACTGCAGCTCAAGGTCGAAGACATCACCGTCAACGCCGACCGCGACAAGATACGGACGGTGATCGACAACCTCTTGTCGAACGCCATCAAGTTCACGCCGAGGGGCGGCACGATCAACATTGTGGCCAATGCAACGCCGAACAGTTTCGTGCTCGAGTTCGCAGACACGGGACCCGGCATACCAAAGCATGAAAGTCCCCGTATCTTCGAGGCATTCTTCCAGGGTGGCCAGGAACAGGCCGGCCACATTGCAGGCACCGGGATTGGGCTATCCGTCGTGTTGGAGTGCATACAGGCGCACGACGGTTCAGTAGAATTGGTCAATTCTGATGAGTATTCGGGTGCGCACTTCCGGAGTCACATTCCGCAAAAACTGCTGGCCCAGCAACCGAGGATCGCTGCGAATGCGTAGATCGTTGCCGACAAATGCTTTAAGAAATAGCGCGACCCTGGCGATCGTGGTGGCGTTGACGGCCGGCTGCGCGCAAACCAAAGAGTGGCTGACCGGCATACGCACGGAAAAATCGAGCCAGTCCGTCAACCTCGGTGCGCCCGGGGCTGACCAATACATCCAGGAGATGTACAAACTCGCCAGCGGGGATCCGGCCACTCAGGCAGAGATTTACGCGGACGCCGAGTCGACCGCCAAACTGACGCCGGGCCCCTCGACCAGACTTCGTTATGCGCTGGTACTTGCCACACCCGGACATTCCGCAAGCAACCCGCAGGAGGCACAGGGTGTCTTTCGCGAGCTGCTTTCCCAGACCGAAATGATGACGCCGGCGGAGATCGCGCTCGCCAGCATTCACCTGAAAGTCGTCGAACAACAAATCGTGCTCGGCACCGAGACCAGGCGACTGCGCTCGGCAAATTCACGCGCCGCGACAAGCGAGGAGCAGGCTGTTTCCCAGCGCATCGCAAAGGTTGAATCTGAAAACCGGGAATTGCGGCGTTCGCTGGAGGAAGCGGAACAAAA
>JAZFYK010000202.1:0-19161 GCA_036443505.1 Gammaproteobacteria bacterium
CTCCTGACGACAGGCGCGCTGTTCGCGGGTTTCTACTCGATCGTTGCCGCTATCGACGGCAACTTTCTCGGTGCCGCATGGGCGATCTCTATCGCGATGTTTTTAGACGGCCTCGATGGCCGTGTCGCGCGCATGACGAGTACCGAGAGTGACTTCGGTAAGGAGTTCGATAGCCTGGCCGATATGGTGTCGTTCGGCCTCGCACCGGCTATCGTCATCTATCAGTGGGGCCTCGAGCGACTTCCCGAGTACGCGGCTTTGTGGGGCAAGTTAGGCTGGCTCGCGGCGTTTCTGTTTACCGTGGCCGCCGCGTTTCGTCTCGCAAGATTTAATACCAGCACGGCAATTCACGATAAGCACTTCTTTCAGGGACTGCCGAGCCCGCCCGCGGCATCCGGAATTGCCGCCGTCGTATGGCTCAGTATTGAGTATGACGTCGGCGGCCTCCTGGCGCTCGTCACGGGACTGGCCGTCACCGCGCTTGGCGGTCTGGCGATGATGTCGAATCTTCGCTATCTGAGTTTCAAGGACTTCAACCTCAGCAGCCGTGTCAAATACGGGAATCTGCTGATGATTCCGCTGTTACTGATCCTCGTTTCCCTCAACCCGCCTGTCGTTCTTTTCTCGATGTATTTCACCTACGCTACTGCGGGCCCCGTTATTTGGATCTGGCGGCGGATTCGCCGCCGCTGGAAGGCCCCTGGAGCGATGGGCGCATGACCGCCGCGCGTGAGCGCTATCTCGCGACGATGGGTATTCCCGTGTGGGTGCTACGCGGTGCGGAGAGCCAGGAGCCTGACGAGGCGGCGATTACGGAGCTCGACTGGCCGGCGCTGGCCGACCGGGTGCGAGCTTGCACTGACTGTGAGCTACACCGCGGCCGTATCCAGACCGTATTCGGCGTGGGCAACCAGGAGGCGGATCTGCTGGTCATCGGGGAAGCGCCGGGCGCAGAGGAGGATCGCAGGGGCGAACCGTTCGTAGGGCGAGCCGGACTACTTCTGAATGCCATGCTCGGCGCGATCGAACTATCCCGCGAGGAGGTTTACATCGCTAATATTCTCAAGTGCCGGCCGCCGAACAATCGCGACCCGCGACCCGACGAAGCAACGGCCTGCACACGCTATCTCGAGCGCCAGATTCAACTCCTGCAGCCCAAGGTCCTACTCGCGCTCGGCCGAATCGCAGCGCAATGGTTATTGCAGTCCGATGCGCCGATCGGTAGGCTCCGAGGCCAGAGACTGAGCTTCGGTAACCCGGAAATTCCCTTGGTAGCTAGCTATCACCCGGCTTACCTGTTGCGTAGTCCAGCGGCGAAAGCCAAGGCCTGGGAGGACCTCAGGCTCGTCAGGCGGATTCTTCGAGCGGCAACATGAGTGCATCGCTACAACCTCAAACTCATATTCGATCGATGCGCCCGGCCGATCTGAAGGCTGTGGCCGAGGTCGAGAGAGCGAGCTATCAGTTCCCATGGAGTCTCGGGATCTTTCGAGACTGTCTACTTGCGGGCTACCGGACCCAGGTGTTTGAAGTCTCCGGTGTGATCAGCGGCTACAGCATCATGTCGGTTACCCGGGCTGAAGCGCATCTGCTCAACCTCTGTGTGCATCCGAGCTGTCAGCGGCTGGGCTACGGCCGCCGCTTACTCAATGCCGTACTGATGACGGCGGACGAACTGGCCGTGGAACAGGTGTTTCTGGAAGTTCGTCCTTCGAACGACATCGCAATCTCGCTATACGAATCAGCTGGTTTCGAGTTAATTGGAACCCACCCGTCCTACTACCAGGCGGACGGTGGACGTCAGGACGCAGTCATCTACGCCGCCGCGATTAGTCCTACGCACTGACTCGCTAAACCAGGCCCCTCCAAACCATGTCAGAGCAGCTGGAGCGTCGTACGTTCGCGATCATTTCGCATCCGGACGCGGGTAAGACCACGCTGACCGAGAAGCTTCTCCTGTTCGGCGGCGCCATCCAGATGGCCGGGACGATCAAAGGCCGCAAAGCGCAGCGTTTCGCGAGGGCCGACTGGATGCAGCTCGAGCAGGAACGGGGGATCTCGATCACGTCTTCCGTTATGCAGTTTCCCTATGACGGGCGTGTCATCAACCTGCTGGATACGCCCGGCCATGAGGATTTTTCGGAAGATACCTATCGGACGCTGACTGCGGTGGACAGCGCGTTGATGGTGATCGACGCGGGTAAGGGCGTCGAGGCACGAACGATCAAGCTCATGGAGGTCTGCCGTCTGCGCAATACGCCCATCATGAGCTTTATCAATAAACTCGATCGGGATGGACGTGACCCGCTGGAGCTGCTCGATGAGATCGAGACGATGCTGAATATAGAATGCGCGCCCGTTACCTGGCCGATCGGGATGGGGCGCGAGTTTCGCGGTATCTACCATCTCGGGGACGACTGCCTTTATCTCTACGAGCGCGGTGACTCAAGCCGGGTCTCCGATGCCCGCAAGATTGACGGCTTGGCCTCGTCGGAGGTCGATGAGTTACTCGGTGACGACGCACATGCGTTACGCGAGCAGGTGGACCTGATACGCGGTGCCAGCCCGAGTTTCGACGCCGGACGATATCTCGGCGGGAGCCAGACCCCTGTGTTCTTCGGCGCCGCGATCCAGAATGTCGGGGTGAGGGAGCTGCTGGACGCGTTCGTGGCCAACGCACCGCCCCCGCAGCCGCGGGCGACCGTCGCTCGAACCGTCGAGCCTACCGAGAAGGAGCTGAGCGGCTTCGTCTTTAAGATTCAAGCCAACATGGATCCGGCTCACCGGGACCGGATCGCGTTCCTGCGCGTGTGTTCGGGTACTTACACGCCGGGCATGCGTCTCTACCACACGCGTTTGCAGCGCGAGGTGCGCGTCGGCGAAGCCATCACGTTCATGGCTGCCGATCGGCAGCATGTCGACGAGGCCGTCGCCGGCGACATCATCGGTCTCCACAATCATGGGACCATCAATATCGGTGACAGTTTCTCGCAGGGCGAGAATCTCGTCTTCACGGGAATTCCGGACTTCGCTCCCGAGCTGTTTCGGCGGGCAGTGCTCGGAGATCCGCTCCGGCTGAAAGCGTTGAACAAGGGACTTGATCAGTTATGCGAAGAGGGAGCGACGCAGTTGTTCCGGCCACTGTCGAGTAATAATCTGATTCTCGGTGCGGTCGGCCCGCTGCAGTTCGAGGTCGCGTCGTTCAGGCTACGCGACGAATACGGCGTGGAGTGCGTGTTCGAAGCGGCGAATATCGTCACGGCTCGGTGGATCCATTGTACGGATGATCAAATGCTCGATGAATTCTCGCGAAAACTTAAGAGCAGTCTGGCGTTGGACCACACGGGGCAGCTCGTTTTTCTGGCGACGAGTCTCGTGAAACTGAATCTCACCCAGGAGCGTTGGCCGCAGATAGAGTTTCAGGCGACCAGGGAACATGGGCGCGAGGCCCGGGCCGCATCTTGACGTGGCGTGTCAGGTGGCGGGGCTTGGCTTGAAACGCCTGACCAGTTGCTTGAGTCGCTCGAGTTCGTTGTCGCCACCCTCGGGTTCGTAGCGCACCCTGACATAGGCCTCGGTAATGCCCTCGATCTTGGCGGACGCATCGGGCAAGGCCTCGGTAGCGCGGCGGCCGAAATCGACAGGGCCCTCGGTGGGACGGCGCGGCGGAACATTCGCACGGCCCAGCTTCCGGCAAAATCTGCCGAAATAGCGCGCCGCGGCATCTTCGTGTCGCCTCGTCCGATAGGTCCAGGCAAGGTAGAACATCAGCGCGCCCAGTAGCAGGGTCACGAGCACGGCGCCGACGGTGACGAGCTTGCTCCAATGCGGCCTGGACATTCCCAACGAGCGCAGCAAGTCCCTTTGCAATTCCGGGCCATAATTCAAAACCCAGTCGTTCCAGTAGGTATTCGCGGCGTCCCAGGCCAGGGCCGCGTTCCTGAGCCACGCGAGGCTTCCGAAGGCTCCACCGCCAACTCGCTGACCGGCGAACGAACCACCCGACAGGCCGTAGCGAATTCGATCGGGTGCGACCGCCGCCGTCGGGTCGACACGCACCCAGCCTTCTTCGCCAAGCCACACTTCGGTCCAGGCATGCGCGTTGGACTGATAGATGATGTAGTACTGGCCGAGCGGGTTGAGTTCGCCGCCCTGGTAGCCGGTTACAACCCGGGCCGGTATGCCGGCCGCGCGCATGAGAACGGTAAACGCAGAGGCATAGTGTTCGCAGAACCCTTCCCGTGTCTGGAATAGGAACTCATCGGCCGGATGCGCGCCGAGCGCCGGTGGCGTGAGCGTGTAGTAAAAAGTTTCGGCATGGAAGATGTCGAGCGCGCTGCGAATGATCTCGGTGGGATCTGAACTGGCTTCGCGCCACTGTCGCGCCAGCTCGCGGGTGCGAGGGTTGCTGCCATCGGGCAAGGCCAGGTAGACATCGAGTTGTGCATCGGTCAGCGTCTCGCCGGCGTGGTACTCGGGATACGAGGTCAGCTCGTACTCGGTTCGCGAACGAATTGAGCGCGGGAAGCGCAGGAGCTGGTAATGGCTCTCCATCAGGATGCCTTCCCCGTCCGGCCACGCGGCCGGCATGTCCAGCGCAAATACCCAGCGCCGGCCATGCGGTTCCAGTATCACGCGGTAGTCGATGGGGTCGCCGTGGTATTCCAGCGTGTCGACGATTTGAGCACGCAGTTGAACACCCTCGCCGGACCAGGTTCGGCCGTTGAAATTACTGAGGACGGGCCCCCGCCAATACAATCGATCGGGTCCCGGCGGGCGCTGGTGGAACTCGACGCGGAAGGCGACTTCGTCCGAGAGGGCGAGCGTCGTGAGGTCGCCCGGGCTCATCGTGTCGGAGAGGCCGGTGCGGCCGCTCGTGCTGGCGCCGGGCACTGCCCAGAGGGGGCCCGGTAACCTCGGGAAGAGAACGAACAGCACGATCATGATCGGCAACGCCTGCAGCAGGAGCCTTCCGGCGATCTTGGCTGTCACCCACGTGCCGAGCAGCGGTCCGCGGCGCGCCAACTGCAACAGGCCAATGGTCGTAAACCAGACGAAGCCGAGCAGATACAACACGATGCCGAGGCTGCGTTGGCTGAGGAGACCGGCGAACAGCAGGAAATACGAGATGACCATGAGCACAAGCTCGTCCCGGCTCGTGCGCGTCTCCAGGAATTTCAGAGCCACCATGACGACAAGAAGCGCGCTACCGGCCTCGATGCCGTTCAGCGTGTGGTAGCGACTGAGTACCGCAAGGAACGTGAGTGCGGCGAGTCCGAGGCGAATGGTCGTGTTCGGCAGCGGCCAGGTCAAGAGATCGCCGGCCAGCCGCCAGGCGATACACGCGCACAGCAGGACCGGCACCCACGGAGGCAACGTCGACCAGTGCGGGAGGCTCGCGCCGGCGACCACGCCGGCGGTCCAGATCAGGCGGTCCGTCGTGTCCTGACGCTTGCCGGCAGTACGCGTCATCGGGCGGTAGCCCCGTCGAATAATGCCAGCGCTTTGAGGCATTCGTGGAGATGGCCGCGCTCGATCCCGAGTGGAATCGTCGTGCCCGGTATCACGAGTCCGAACGCGCAGCCCTCTTCGGCCGCATCGAGGCACCAGCGAGTCAGCTGCGAGAGACGCTGCTCGGTCTCGAGCTCGGGGAGCGCGTCCCATTCCAGAATCTGCGCTCTTTGTTCACCCCCGGCGAACTGCTTGGCGAGAAGCTCATTGATGCGGGCGTACGCCTTCCACGCGATTCGCTGCGGGGGATCGCCGGGCACGGCGGTCTTCAAGCCCGCGAAGTCTGCATCGCCCCGTTCTGCCCTGCCACGCCAGCCGTCGTCACCGCCGCTCATCGGTAACGGTTTGCCGACAGCCGCGGGTTCGGGATAGACGATGCACTCCGCGTCCATGTGTATCCACGACCAGGCCCTGAACAGATTGCCGGGGTAGCGCGTGGCGACCGAGCAGCGTCGAAGCTTGACGAGGCCGCGTCTCTGCGTCGGGACCTTCAGCGCCAACGACTGGGACTCTCCGGGCTGCAGGTCCTGGGGCTGGGTGTAGTACTCGTTGTGGCGAAGCGTCAATTCGTAGCGTGGTGCCCCGGCGTCGTTGCCCACGGCCAGGCGGAACTCGCAAGGCTCGCCGGCAAAGACGGGATGCGCGCCCGAGAAGCGAATCCGCGTGCCCAACAAGTTGTTATGGCAATGATGCATGGCGACGAGGCCGAGGCCAGTAAGCAGGAATGCCAGCGAGAAGCCCAGGGTAGACGCGTAATTCATCCCGCCAAGGATCATGGCGAAGACCAGGATGCCAAACACGACGCCGAAGCGGCTCGGCAGGATGTACACACGGCGCCGTTGCAGCACGACGTTCATGGGATCGGGGCCTTGGCGTCGTTCCGCCCAGGCGGCTGCCCTGAGTCGAAGTTTTTGCGTCGCCGTGGCTAGCATCGCGTGAATCTCTACAACAGCCTGCGAGAGGCTAGGTGACCGGAACGGCCTCCAGGATCGACTCGCCGATACGGGCAGATTGCAGGTCACTGCCTTGTGCGGGCTCGAGTCGATGCCCGGCGACACTCGGCAACACCGCCTGGACATCCTCTGGGTGCACGCCGCCGTGACCGGCCATCATGGCCCAGGCCTGCGAGGCCCTGACGATCGCGATGGCTGCGCGCGGCGACAGGCCGGCGCTGAAGTCTCCCGACTCGCGCGTGTGGGCAACGAGTGCCTGGACATAGTCGAGCAGGGCGGGTGAGACATGAATGCTCGCAATCGTACTCTGAAGGTTCAGCAATTCGTCAACGTTGAGGACCGCTTCGAGTTGATCCACGAGCGCTCTACGGTCACCGTTGGCCAGTAACTCGCGTTCTTTCTCCGGTGCCGGATAGCCGAGCGTAATCTGCATGAGAAAACGGTCGAGTTGGGATTCCGGCAGCGGGAACGTCCCGATCTGCTGGGAAGGGTTACGTGTCGCGACGACGAAAAATGGCCTAGGCAACGAATAAGTGTTGCCGTCGACTGTAACCTGGCGCTCCTCCATGGCCTCCAGCAACGCGCTCTGCGCTTTTGGCGTGGCGCGATTGATCTCATCGGCGAGCACCAGTTGGGAGAAGATCGGTCCTTTATGGAATTCGAAACGACCGGTATTGCGGCCATAGATCGAAACGCCGATCACGTCGGCGGGCAGCAGGTCGCTGGTGAACTGGATGCGCTGATAACTCAGATCGAGCACTTTCGCCAGGGCATGCGCCAGCGTGGTCTTGCCGACTCCGGGAAGATCTTCGATCAGCAGGTGACCACCCGCGAACAGGCAGGCCAGGCTCAGACGAAGCTCTCGTGACTTGCCGACAATGATTTCGTCCAACGCCGCAACAATGGGCTGAACCAGTTGGACCGGGCTCGAGTGCCCGTCGCTCGAGGCGCGGAGATTCGATGTGACCATAGGGCTGAATGGTCGCCCATATGGTGCCTTGGGCATAGGTTGTTGCCGGTCAAGTGTGACCCAGTCTGCAGATTACGCCGCTTACTCCGGTGCCCGCAGTCGTTCGAGCTGGGCATCCAACTGCTCGAGTTTCAGGGTCAGCTCATCCGATCGGCCCCGCTTGTTGGCGACGATCTCCTCTGGCGCATTGCTGAGAAACTGCGAATCGGCAAGCTTGGCTCGACACTTGCCGAGATCGGCCTCCACTCGTCCTCGTTGCTTCGTGAGCCGTTCAATTTCAGCGTCCAGATCGATCAGCCCGGCTAGCGGGACGACGAGGCGCATCTGGCCCACGAGCGCCACGGCCGCGGCGCTCACGTTATCCGCATCGTCGATGAGTTCGATGCCCTCCAGTCTCGCCAGTGACTCGAGAGAAGGGCCGTGCCGATCGAGTCGGCTGCGATCTGCCGCGCTCGACTCGGCTACCTTCACGAGCAGTTTCTTGCCGGGGTTGATATCCATCTCGCCGCGAATCTGACGCACTCCGGCGACGAACGCTTTAAGCCACTCGATATCTTCGTCGGCTTCTTTGTCGGTCGCGAAATCATCCTGCTCAGGAAGCGCTTCGAGCATGATCGACTTGCTCGATGCCTGGCTTCGCTCGCAGAGGTCCAGCCACAGTTCTTCGGTAATGAATGGCATGATCGGATGCAGGAGTCTGAGGATCGCGCCTAACGTATCCGCGAGCGTCCTGCGCGTGCCACGGAGGCGGGCTTGGGTCGTCTCCGGATCCATGACGGTCGGCTTCGTGAGCTCCAGGTACCAGTCGCAGAACTCGTGCCAGGTAAATTCGTAGAGCGCCTGAGCGGTCAGATCGAGCCGGTAGTCGGCGATGCTCTTGTGCACGGTCGTCACGGTCTCGTTGAGACGGGATCGAATCCAGCGATCGGCGACCGTCAACTCGATGTCGCCGTCACTGAGGTCTTCGGTATGCGTGAAGACGTAGTGAGCGGCATTCCAAAGCTTATTGCAGAAGTTGCGATACCCCGCGACCCGGTCCAGATCGAGGCTGATATCGCGGCCCGTCGTTGCGAGGCTCGCCAGTGTCATGCGCAGCGCGTCCACGCCGTAGGCAGCGATGCCATCAGGATATTCCTTCCGGGTCGCTCGCTCGATCTCCGCCATCAGCTGGGGCTGCATGAGGCCTTCGGTGTTCTTCTTGAGCAGGCTGTCGAGATCGATGCCGTCGACGATGTCCAGTGGATCGAGGACGTTGCCTTTGCTCTTGGACATCTTCTGCCCATCCTGGTCCCGAATCAGTGCGTGTATATAGACCTCCCGGAAGGGCACGTCATTCATGAACTTCAGTCCCATCATGATCATGCGCGCGACCCAGAAGAAGATAATGTCGAAACCCGTGACGAGAACGGAGGTTGGGTAGAAGGTCTTGAGCGCCTGCGTATTCTCCGGCCAGCCCAAAGACGAGAACGGCCACAGAGCCGATGAGAACCACGTATCCAGGACATCGTCATCCTGTTTCAGTTCGATCTCATCGCCGAGTTTATGCTTCTGTCGTACGGCCACTTCGCTTTCGGCGACGTAGATGTTCCCGTCCGCGTCGTACCAGGCCGGTATCCGGTGTCCCCACCACAGCTGGCGCGAGATACACCAGTCCTCGATGTGGTGCATCCATTCGAAATAGGTCTTCGACCAGTTCCCGGGGATGAATCGAATCGCCCCCGACTCGACGGCTTCGATGGCCGGCCCGGCCAGTGGTTTGGTCCGCACATACCACTGATCGGTAAGGAAAGGTTCGACGATCGCGCCGCTGCGATCGCCGCGCGGGACCTTCATCGTATGGTTGTCGATTCCGTCGAGTAGTCCGAGCGCGTCGAGGTCGGCGACCACGCGGTCACGCGCCTCGAAGCGGTCGAGTCCTCGATAGGCCTCTGGTACGGCATCGTTCAGGTGGGCGCCCTCGTCCAGGATATTGATCACGGCTAAGTCGTGGCGCTGCCCCACTTCGTAGTCATCGAAGTCGTGGGCCGGCGTGATCTTGACGCAGCCGGTACCGAACTCCGGATCCACGTGATCGTCGGCGACGATCGGTATCGGCCGATCGGCGAGCGGTAGTCGCACCTGTCCACCGACAAGCTTCCGATAGCGCTCGTCGTCGGGGTGCACCGCCACGGCGGTATCGCCGAGCATGGTCTCCGGCCGCGTCGTCGCTACGACCACGTGCCCATCGCCGTCCGCCAGCGGATAGCGGAAGCGCCATAGTTTCCCTTGCTCTTCGTTCGAGACGACCTCCAGATCCGAGACGGCCGTGCGGAGCACGGGGTCCCAGTTCACGAGGCGCTTGCCGCGATAGATCAGGCCGTCCTCGTGCAGGCGAACGAAGACTTCGGTCACGGCGGCGGATAGCCCCGGGTCCATCGTAAATCGTTCCCGTGACCAGTCGACCGAGCACCCGAGCCGCCTGAGTTGTTGCGTAATCCGGTCGCCGGAGCGTTCCTTCCACTCCCAGACGCGAGCGACGAATGCTTCCCGGCCGAGATCGTGTTTCGACTTGCCTTCGGCAGCGAGTTGACGTTCCACCACCATCTGCGTGGAGATCCCGGCGTGATCGGTACCCGGCTGCCAGAGCGTATTGCGGCCTCGCATCCGCTGATAGCGAGTCAACACATCCATGATCGTGTTGCCGAACGCGTGCCCGATATGCAGCGTGCCGGTCACATTCGGAGGTGGGATGACGATCGAGTAGGTATCGCCCTGTCCCGACGGCGCGAAGAAGCCCGCGTCCTCCCAGCGTCGATAGTGCCGCGATTCGATCTCCGCGGGTTGGTAGCCCTTGACCATATCGGAGCGTCGGCTAATCTTCGTCAATCTCGGGACCGAGGTGCTCTCGCAGTATCGTATCGACGAGTTCCGGAAGGTCCTGGCGGAGCCGATTCAATACTTTCTCGAAGAGCGTAGCCTCCATCTCGGATATTGCCGAACGCAGCAATTTTTCCGTGAGGGCGAATGCGTCCGCCGAGAGCTTGGTCTGTAGCTCTGCGATCAGGGCTTCCATATCGGTGGGCAGCACGGTCGGAATGGTCTCGGGAGTCGCGTCCTGCTCTATGATATCGGTTAGCGTTGGGATATCGGCGGTGGGGGTCGACTCATCCGGCATGGTCATCTCAGAGATTGTGCGTGTTGAGCTCGTAGCCTCGGTCGCGATAGAAACGGAAGCGCTCGCGACCGCTCTTGCGTCTGACGGGATTGGCGTCGATCACCTCAGCGACACGCTCGTAGCGGCTGAAAAATTCCGGTACCTGTGCCGTTAAATTTATCATCAAATCCCATCTTTGAGTCATTGGTGTATCGGCGGGGATCTCCGCAGCCAGATCACCGCGACCGATCAGCACCGATTCTTCGAACGGCGCATCCGAGTCCTTGCCGACGAGTCGATGCGGGATGAAGCTTCCCTGGGAAAAAGTCCAGAGTAGTCCATCGAGCCGCGTCGCGTCAGCCGCGTTCTCCGAATGCAGGTATACCTTGAGCTTGCGCTGAATGGCTTTCTCGGTGATACGGCAGGCGAGCCGCAGCCAGGAATCGTCAGACTCCGTGGCGAGGATGTAGAAATCGACCTGTGTCACTGTCGTTCGTGTGTCGCTATAGGTTCAGAAGGAAATCCGTGAGTAACGGCACCGGGCGTCCCGTGGCACCCTTGGCGGCATCCGACCTCCAGGCGGCGCCCGCGATATCCAGGTGCGCCCAGGGCGTGTCGTCGACGAATCGAGACAGGAATTGGGCTGCGATGCTCGCGCCGGCCTCTCGACTGCCGACGTTGGCAAAATCCGCGAAGTTACTCTTTAACGTCTCTCCATACGCTTCATCGGCCGGCAGGCGCCAAACCGGATCGAGAGACCGCTTGCCCGCGTCGAGCAATGCGCCGGCCAGTTTGTCGTCGTTGCTGAAAAGTCCCGTGTAGATATGTCCGACGGCGACGACACAGGCGCCGGTCAACGTCGCGACGTCGAACAGGTAACGCGGCTTAAAACGTTTGGCGTAGGTGAGCGCATCCGCCAGTATCAGGCGCCCCTCCGCATCGGTATTGAGAATTTCCACCGTCTGGCCGGACAGGGTCTTGACGATGTCGCCTGGGCGGCTCGCGCGGCCGCCCGGCATGTTCTCGCAGGCCGGGATGATTGCGATGACATTGAGCCCCGCCTGCAACTCACCGAGCGCGGCCATGGTTCCCAGGACCCCGGCGGCGCCACACATGTCGAATTTCATTTCGTCCATCTTGTGGGAAGGCTTGATCGAGATGCCACCGCTATCGAAAGTGATTCCCTTTCCGCACAGCACGATCGGGGCGTCGCGTGCGCCGGCGCCGCGATACCGTACGATAATGAATCGTGGTGGTTCCTCTGCACCCTGAGTGACCGACAATATCGCGCCCATGCCCAGACGCTTCATCTCGCGTTGGCCGAGCACGGTCACTTCCATCTTGTTGTAACGCTTGGCGAGCGCACGGGCTTCGCGGGCGAGATGGGATGGCGTGCAGATGTTCGGCGGCCGATTGCCGAGATTCCGTGCGAGGTCCGTACCGATAGCAATGGCACGGCCGTGGCTCGTGCCGCGGCGGACTTCTTTGGTATCCCGCCGCTCAGCGATCGCGACGGCGAGTTTGGTCATCTTGTATTTCGCCGCGGACTGGCTCTTGAGTTCCGCGAATTGGTACAGGGCGGCTCGCGTCGCCTCGACGCTGATGCGTCCTGCGTAGTAAGCGCTGAGATTTTTGTGGCGTGTAAAGCTTAGATAGCTCGTGGCCTCCTTGAGACCGGTGTCCCGGAGCTTGCGCACGGCAGCCGTCACCGCCTGGTGGAGGCGCTTGGCGTCGAAGTCGGCTTGCTTGCCGCAGCCAAGCAGCAGAGCCCGCTCAGCCGCCGTTCCCTGCAGACGCGGGACCAGCAGGGTCTTGCCGAGTTTCGGCGAGGCATCGCCGCTCTTCACGAGCTGGCTCAGCAGGCCGCCGCAGGATAGATCGACTTCCCGCGTGGGCCCTTTCAGCCCTCGACCTTCAAAAACAGGCAGAATCGCACAAGCGGTCTTCTGACTCGCCGGTGACCCCGTCTTGACGGGAAACTCCATCACAATCTCCTAAGCCTGGCGGGATCGCACGCGGCCGTCTGACGCCCCGGTGGGACGCTGGTCCCAAGGCCGCCATGCGCTTATGTTATCGTGTCTTAGTCCCAGCCGAAAAAGTGCGGGCTAGTGTACTCGATTAGCGCAACGTACTGAAAATCCTCTTATCCCGTGAGCCTAATCAGCCGTTACATCTTCCGCGAGACGTTTGCTGCCTGGTTGACAGTGACGCTCGTTCTATTCGTCATTCTCATGAGTAACCAGTTCGCCGAGATTTTGGACGACGCGGCGGTAGGCAGACTCCCCCGGGACGCAGTCTTCGCGATACTCGGCCTCACGTCGTTACGGTACATCATGGTGCTCACTCCCATCGGATTGTTTCTCGGCGTTATGCTGGCGTTGGCCAGGTTGAACCGCGACTCGGAGATGGCGGCACTGGCATCGTGTGGCGTAGGGCCCGCCCAGTTGCTCGGGCCGATCAGCGTGTTGACGCTGGCGCTCTCCGGCTCGGTCGCCTGGCTTGCCCTGGACCAAACGCCCGCCGCGACGCGTTCGATCGAAGAGATCAAGCTCAGGGCTCAGGAAGAGCTCGAACTGGGCGTGCTCGAGTCCGGCAAGTTCACGTCCCCCGATTCGGGTGACACGATTGTCTATGCCAAGGAAGTCGTAGGAGACGAAATTCTCGACGTGTTCATCGAGCACCAGGACGATGAGCGGGTTGTCGTGATTCTTGCCGAGCGTGGTAAGCGTGTCCTCGATCTCGAGACGGGCAAGTTGACCTTCGTGCTCTATGACGGCCGCCGCTATGAAGGCGTCCCGGGCCAGAAAGATTTCCGCGTCATGGGTTTTTCCGAGCACGGCATGCCGATCCGGATAAACGAAGACGAGGAGCCTGAAGAGCCCGTCGAGGCCAAGTCGAGCAGAGTGCTGCTCGCATCGACGTCGCCGCAGGATCGGGCGGAGCTGCAGTGGCGCATATCATCACCGGTCTCGCTGTTCGTCCTGATGCTGCTCGCTGTGCCACTCAGCCGCTCGCGGCCGCGCGAGGGCCGTTACGCCCGGCTGGGGGTCGGTATTCTGATCTATATTACCTACGTCAATTTACTCTCGATCGCCCGCGTCTGGGTGGAGCGTGAGCAGGTGCCCGAGTGGCTCGGCCTCTGGTGGGTCCACATAGGATTAGGCCTGGTGGGTCTGTCGCTGCTCGCTCGTGAGTCCGGATGGTTTCGATCCAGTCCGTTGGTACATCGAGCGGAACCTGCCGGATGAATTTACTCGATCGTTATATCGCTGGCGCGATATTAAAGGGCGTTGCGAGCGTGGTTATGGTCCTGATCGCCGTCGTGACGGCTGTGGAGTTCGTCGGGCAACTGGACGACGTGGGAACCGCCCAGTATGAAATGCGGGACGCACTGGCTTTTGTGGCTCTGCGAACTCCGCGCACGATCGTCCAGATGCTCCCCGCCGCCGCTTTACTAGGTGCACTACTCGGCCTCGGCAACCTTGCTGTTCACAGTGAACTCGTAGTAATGCGGACGAGCGGCGTCTCACGGTTCAGATTAGCGGGTTCGGTGGGCGTCGCCGGAGTCGTGCTCATGGTCGTGATGGCGTTACTCGGGGAGTCGCTGGCACCATCGCTCGGCGCGTACGCGCGCCAACTTCGCTCGCAAGCATTGCTCGATAGTGTCGGCATTGCGAACGCGCGGTCGGCGTGGATGAAGGATGGCGACCGAATCTTTAATTTTCGACGGGCGGAGGACGGCATTAACTTCGGCGGCGTATTCCTGTTCGAGCTTGACGCGGCCGGTTCGCTCAACCAGATTGCACGCGCCGACTCCGCAGAGATCGATGCCCAGGAGCGCTGGATATTAGCGAACTATGCTGCCACTCAGTTCGAGGAGACGAGCATCACCTCCCACGTCGAGCGGCGCTCGGTCCAGGAATACGATCTGAGCCTGGAGTTGCTCGAGCTCTCCGAGGTGCGGCACGACCTGCTGGATACGCAGGGGCTCAAGCGTTACATCCAGTATCTCGAGCAGAATGAACTGGACGCGGACCGCTACAAGACGGCCTATTGGGCGAGGATTGCGAGCGTCGTGTCGGTGTTGCTGATGACGGTGCTGGCGCTACCGTTCGTGCTGGGCGCCTTGCGCTCTTCCGGGACCGGCGCTCGCCTGCTCGTCGGCTTGCTGATCGGTCTCGGCTACTACGTGATAGCGCAGACGTTCGTGAATAGCGGTGCGGTCTTCGACCTCAACCCCCTCGTCGTGGCCTGGCTACCCGGTGGCGTGCTACTCATCATTACGGTCGTCGCGCTGCTGCGTATTCGCTGACGGCGTCCGGTATGCCCGATGCGGATGCAGCCATCTCGCCCCCATGGCATGTCTACGTCGTGCGCTGTGCGGACGCGACTCTGTATACGGGCGTCGCCACGGATCTCCAGGCTCGTATCGCTCAACACAACGCCGGGCGCGGCGCCAAGTACACGAAGAGCCGGCGTCCGGTGACGCTGGTCTACGAGGAGGCCGCGGCGGATCGTGGTGCGGCGCTACGCCGGGAACATGAGATCAAGCGCCTGGCGCCACAGGCGAAGCGGGCGCTGGTATCTGGATAGGCCGCTGACGAGATCGGCAGACGGCTATTGAGAGATCGGTCTCGCCTGACCGCCCGGCACAAAAAACTGAGCTTCGCCGATCGTCAGCAGCTCATACAGCGCGGTTAGATTCCGTTCTCGACGCTCGTAACCTCGCCAGCCGCTGTACTGCGGAAAAGGGTTCGCCAGGAGCATTTCCTCGGTCGACGCTCCCTGATCGATCGCGTTTCGCACGCCCGCATGCAGGTTATCGAGGAATTCGATGAAGTCATCGAGGTCCTGCTCGGTCGCGATCGATCCATGCGGCGGCAGGTACGAGTCTACGTCGATGGCTCTCATCGCCCGCAGAACGCTGATCCATCCTTCGATCGAAGGCGTATACGAGGTATTGGCCCAGCTTCGATTGTGAAAGACGCCGCCCGTATGCAATGCCCTGGCGTGCGGGAAGTAGACCAGCGTGTCGCCCTCGTTCTGGCCCGCGCCCAGGTAGATGAGTTCGACCGTGTAGCCCCCTAGCTCGAGCGTGAGTCGATGATCGAACAGTATGTCGGGGAGGACGAGTTCGATATCCTCTCGATCAAGGCCACGCTGCTCGAAGGGCCGGGTCGCGACTTCGTAGTCGAAACGCTCGAGGATGATAGCCAGCGTGTCGCGATGGGCGATAAACGTTGCGCCCTCACGGGCGAACACGGAGTTACCCATGTAGTGGTCGCCGTGGAATTGGCTGTTGATGACCCAGCGTATGGGCGCATCGGTTCGCTCGCGAATCTCCGCGAGCAAGAGCTCTGCATCGACCGGGTGCGTTCGCGTGTCGACCACGAGAACGCCTTCCTCGGTTATCAGTACGGCCGAGTTGGAGCCGGCGAAGTCATAGTTGAAATAGAGGCCAGGTCCGACCTGCAGGAACTCGGCTGCCGGCGCTTCCTGGGCCGCCGCCGGGAGGACCATGCCGCTCGCCAGCAGCAGCAAGCCGCCCAGCGTGGAGCCGCGTCGTACGAGAAGTGAGCGTGTCCCGATCATCCTGCCGAGGTCCCAATGGCGGTACGTCGAAGGCCAGAAGCTAACGCCAGGCCTGGGATTTTTCAAGGCGCCACGGTTCACGGAGTGAGATTCAGGTCACAGAAGCACGCTGCAGAATGGCGTAGGTTATAAGCCAGGTGCTCCTCAAACGTTCCCCCTGAATTGCCCGGCCTCGTGCCGGGCTTTTTTTTGTCACGAGCAAGGCGGGGAGGTTGTTGTACGATAGGCAAGCGGCCGGATAGCGAAACTGCCACCCTGGGGATGACTTTCATGAAGCCGTTTATCGTCACTTTGTTCGTAGTCTCATTCAGCGGCTCTGTCTACGCTCAGGACGCCCCGCTGTCGATCGAGGGGCTGACGCTGCGTAACGCTCGGCTGTTGGTCGCCGGGGTCGCGTTCGGGCTCGGTACTTACGACGGCGAGCTCGCTTCGACCGGCCAACCCCGGCTCTACTGCGTGCCCGATGGAGTCGATATCTCCGGCAACTACCTCTGGGAACTCGCCGACGATGAGCTCGACGGCGACCACGATCTCGCGACCGTTGCGGCGACCGTCGTACAGCGGCTACAGGCGCTCTATCCCTGTGCCCGATGAGGTATATTAATCAGGACACCAAAGTTTCAGGGGAGGTGTTATGAAGTTCGTGGGCGAGCTTCTCAGTGCTAAGGGGACGGACGTCTGGTCGGTGACGCCGGAGCAAACGGTGTTAGCGGCACTCGTGCTGATGGCTGAGAAGGAAGTGGGCGCATTAATGGTAATGGAGGGAGAGGCGCTTGTCGGGATATTCTCGGAGCGTGATTACGCCAGGAAAGTAGTCCTCAAAGGCAAGTCCTCGAGGGACACGCCGGTCAGCGAAGTCATGAGTGCACCCGTGGTCACCGTAGGGCCGGATCAGTCGATCGAAGAGTGCATGAGCTTGATGACCGAGAAGCGAACGCGTCATCTACCGGTACTCGAGAACGAGAAACTGATCGGCCTGATCTCGATCGGCGATGTCGTGAAGGCGGTAATCCTGGATCGGGAGGCGGTCATCGGGCAGCTCGAGGGCTACATTACCGGGACCCTCTAGCGCTTCAGTTTGGCGTGTCGTCGTCGCGGTTGTCGGCCGGATCCGGCCGTGACTGCTTGCGTGGGACAGGAGTCCACTCGCAGAGCCGGGCCAAAGGATAGGCCGTGAGGCGCTCCAATCGATCTGCGATCACGCTCCGCGCGAGCCGCGGAATATCCGTGTTCATAATTCTTAGTTCGATAGTTCTCATGCGTCAACGTCAATTGGCCATCAACGTCGGCAGTGTCGCGAAGACCGGGAAGGGTAGCGGTGACTTGGGTCACATCTGGTATCGCGCTGAGATTAAGTGAAGTTCCGAACGCAGATTCTGAGTAATGTGTCGAGGAAAAGCGCACCGACTATCCGGCGGGTGCACACGTTAGTGAGATCCGCCGATCGGAGTGGAGGGAAGGTCGAGGGAGGGGGTTAGTCTTCGCCCAGAACGAACGAGAGCTCGTCGTCTAAGTCGTCCTGTCTGTCGATGTCGTCATAGCCATCGAGAAATCCATCATCGGGGGTCTTTGCGTCGGTCAGGCGATTGGGATCCGGCTTGTACTCAAGCACTCCAGTCGCTTCGATGTTCTCCATCTCGTTCATCACGTCGTCGTCTATCGCGTCGACCGGTGTCGGATCGATTCTGGCCGTATGGTTCATAACTCCACCTCGTGCAGTTCGGTGCGCGAAGGTTCTGATATTTGCCGGCCGATTTATGTGACGGAGGTCACCGTTATGTGCATACGCTGGAGGCGTCTGTTAACCGCCGACGGGAGCTAGCAGTCCCCACAACACCATCATAATAATAACGAGTAGGATGGGCAGGACGACTGCCGCTAGTAAGTACCATCGGTCGCCGAATTTATCAGCTAGATACATTGCTGTTTCCCCTCTGGGTGGTCCGGGCTCAACTCAGCGCATACTAACGGAAATAGGGACATTCTGTTGAGCGGAAATGGGGACACGTGTCCCCTTTTCACCCGCTAAAGGTGACGGGTTTCCGAGCCGGCAACGATTACCAGGAGTAGATTAGTCCCAGGAGCAGGGATTGCTCCGCAGGATTTCACCAGGGAGAGGTATTCATGCGAAAGTTTATTGCGCTCTCAATGGCCGTAATGCTGATACTCGCCACCAGCGGGTGCGGCCCCAGTCAGAGTGACCAGGCAGAAAGCAGGACCGAGGCCGAAAGGCAGCAGGCCCTGCGTGATTCGGCGTTCGGGACGGCGGCGGTGGCCCTGGAACGTGCCAGAGAGGTCGAGCAGTTGCAGCAGGACCGCAAGAGCGAGCTCGAGGCGGCGCTGGAGAGTGCCGAAGGCCGGTAGCGTGAAATGGGGACACGTGTCCCCATTTTAGTTTACGGGCGGCGCCAGGCGCCTAAGCTCCTCGAACCAGTTTTGCACGACGATGATCTGCTGCGTCGTTCCTTCAACGCTACCTTCCTTGAGCGCCAGGAACTTCTGGCCGTCGGGTGACACGTCATACGTACGGCCTCCGGGCCCGCCCGCTCCGAGGTACGGCCAGTCGAGGATCGGCGTACGCGCATTAACTGAAAAGGCCGTCCCGGCTGCTTCGATAGAAACAGCTATCAGTCGCTCCGGTGGCCCCGGTTCGAGGTAGAACAGCTCCCGGCCATCGCGCGACCAGAGTGGCCTCAAACCACCGGCATTCGACACAGTCACCTGATCGTCATCCACATTCGGAAACGGCCGCACGTAGATCTGCCACCGTCCCGACTCATCAGACTGATATGCCATCCAGCGGCCATCGGGGGAGATTTCTGGATTTCGTTCTTGATACGGTTCTCGCAAGAGCCAGACCGGCTCGGAGTCGCTGCCGATCGCGATCATACCGATGTCATTACCCGTCTCCGGAGCCGCTTGAGCCCGGAACACGAGCGCGTCGCCCGAAGGTGAAAAGAAATGGGGATTGGTGGCGCCGCCGCCCGGGATCACGATGGCCG
>JAZFYK010000203.1:0-2895 GCA_036443505.1 Gammaproteobacteria bacterium
CTGCACGGATTCGCTCACCGCACCGGCTCCGCCGCGGCCCTCGATAATGGGTTCCATGCGAGTTTTGAAGGTAGCGGCCGCGCTGCGAAGCGGAATGCGATCCTGGGGCCGTTTGGGGCCGGCGAGGCTCGGCTCCACGTCATCGAGATCGAGCGCGAGTGTGTCGCTGAATCGAGCTGTCGACATGCCGCGCCAGAGGCCCTGTTCCTTCGCGTAGGCTTCGACGAGTCGAATCTGTTGCTCGGAGCGCCCGGAGAGCTCCAGGTAACGAAGCGTCTCGTCGTCGATGGGCACCATCGCGCACGTACTGCCGAATTCCGGCGACATATTGCCGAGCGTGGCACGGTCCGCCAGGGGCAGGTGCTCCAGGCCGTCACCGAAAAACTCGACGAACTTGCCGACAACGCCCCGCTCGCGGAGCATCTGCGTCACGGTGAGCACGAGATCCGTCGCCGTCGCCCCTTCCGCCAGGCGTCCCTTGAGCTCGAATCCCACCACGTGGGGGATGAGCATCGTCACGGGTTGACCCAGCATGGCCGCTTCGGCCTCGATGCCGCCGACACCCCAGCCTAATATGCCGAGGCCGTTGATCATCGTCGTGTGCGAGTCGGTCCCGACCAGCGTGTCGGGATATGCCATGCGACGACCTTCGAGTTCGACGTCGAACACCACGCGGCCGAGGTACTCGAGGTTGACCTGATGGACGATGCCCGTATTGGGCGGCACGACGCGGAAGTTACGGAATGCCTCCTGGCCCCAGCGCAGGAACGAATAACGTTCCTTGTTGCGCTCGAATTCGATCTCGTTGTTCGCGGCCAGCGCGTCCGCCGTGCCGAAATGATCGACCTGGACGGAGTGATCGATGACGAGTTCGGCCGGAGAGAGCGGGTTGATGGCGGAGGCCTTACCGCCGAGTTTGACCATGGCGTCGCGCATGGCGGCGAGATCGACGATGGCCGGAACACCCGTGAAGTCCTGCAGGATCACTCGCGCGGGTGTGAAAGCGATCTCGGTCTCGGGTTTCGCCTTGGGGTCCCACGCGGCCAGCGCCTTGATGTCCTCCGCCGTGATGTTTTCGCCGTCTTCGTGCCGCAAGAGATTCTCGAGGAGAATCTTCAGCGTGTAGGGGAGTTGCTCAACGCGGCTGTCGCCGACGGCGTCGAGCCGAAAGATGTCATAGTCGGCATCGCCGACCGAGATGGATTGGCGGGCGCCAAAGCTATCGGTCATCAGGAAAGTCCCTCAAAAGTGTGTTAACTGGCTCGTCGTGCGGGCGCTGCTTTAAGCGCGGTGGCGTGCATGCCGGCGGCCTGGATCGTGGCGCCGCCCAGGCAACGATCCGCTTGATAAAACACGACATACTGCCCCGGTGTCACGGCCCGCTGCGGTTGCTCGAACCAGACTTCCAGCGCGTCTTCGTTCTGGTAAGTGACTGTACACGCTTGATCCGGCTGGCGGTAGCGGGTCTTGGCGCGACACTCGAGTGTTGCGCCGTCGGACCAGTCGGCGGGCGCGCCATTGATCCAGTGGACCGCTTCCGCGGTCAACCAGTTCTGATAGAGCAGCGGGTGGTCCGTACCCTGAACGACGATGAGTTCGTTATGTGCGTGGTCTTTCTCGGCTACGTACCAGGGTTCCGGGCCATAGGCCGCTAGGCCACCGATGTTGAGTCCATGACGCTGCCCGAGCGTGTAGTAGGCCAGGCCCTGGTGTTCGCCGAGTACGCGGCCGCCGGGTTCTTTGATCTGTCCCGGGTTCTCGGGCAGGTACTGGCCCAGGAACTCTGCAAACGGACGCTCGCCGATAAAGCAGATCCCGGTACTGTCTTTCTTATCCGCTACCGCGAGATCCGCATGCTGCGCCCGAGCCCTGACCTCGCGCTTCCTCATGCCACCGAGCGGGAAGAGCACGTCGGCGAAATCTGCATCGTTCACAGCATGGAGAAAATAACTCTGATCCTTGTTCTCGTCGTGGCCTTTCAGCAGATGGACGCGATCGTCGATCCACTTTAGTCGTGCGTAATGTCCTGTCGCGAGCGCGTCCGCACCGAGCCGGTGCGCATAGCGCCGCATCTCACCGAACTTGATCTGCCGGTTGCACAGGACGTCCGGGTTGGGCGTGCGGCCCGCTTCGTACTCAGCGAGGAAGTGCGCGAAGACCTGCTCACGATATTCGTCGGTGAAATTGACGCGGTGCAGCGGCAGATCCATCTGCTGGGCGATCTTGCGAGCATCCCGAAAATCCCGCGAGGCCTCGCAATAGCCGTCGTCTTCCCAGTTGCTCATGTGCAGGCACTGTACGTCGTAGCCGGCGTCACGCAGGAGTAGGGCGGTGACCGCTGAGTCCACCCCGCCGGAGAGCGCGACGATGACGAGTCCGTTGTCTGCCATGGGGCGGGATTCTAACAAAGGCCGCCAACGATACGCAGCGGCAGGCCGCCACGGTGCGAGTCGTGTCAGCGAGCGTTAGGAAGGGCGGAGGTTACGACTAGAGATGCGCCTGGCGAACCGTGGGCTCTGTCTCACACGCATGCCAAAGCTCATCGAAATTCTCCAGATACTTGGCGGCCACGTCCGGCACGTCCGAGTCGGAGATGCCTTCCCACCGTTTGCCGTCGGCGCGGTAGACTAGAGTGCGCCGATCCGCGATGCAGAAGGCCTCTTTCTGGTTGCGGAACTCTTCCTTGACGTTGCGGAACTCGATGTAGCTGTTCAGACGCCGTCCCATACTCACGAATTGATTGCCGGTCTTCATCGCGCGGGCGGGGTCCGTGATCAGCACGCGGACACGGGCGAAGGCACGGGCAAGAATAAACTTCTTCAGCGCCTCGAGGAACTTTTCGTGCTCGTAGATCTCGGGTTCGAGGTCCGGGGTCTGTATGGCCAGGGCGCGATG
>JAZFYK010000204.1:0-4481 GCA_036443505.1 Gammaproteobacteria bacterium
CCTGGGGATCGTCTTGCAACCCGTTACGCCGGCTGTTGGGATTGGGCCCGAGTGCCAAAGCGAGCCCCCAATAAATCATCGCCTGATCGGGATCGTGCCGCAGAGCCTCTTGATGAGATGCGGCTGCTTCCGGGAAATAGTAACCCCATGTGAGTCGCAGGCCCTGATCAAAGAATTGTTGAGCCAGCTCTGACTCGGTAGAAACGGGTCGGCTATAGATACCCGTGCCTTCGACCAGCACTGCCACGGCTCCCGTCCCGGTCCCTGAGGCCCCGCAGCCATATATGAAGGCGCTAGTGAGCAGCAAAGCGGCCCAGATACACCTCTTTGGAATCAACATCATGATGTTCCCCCGATTTTGTTATTTAGTAATAGACACACTCGGCGAGCCGGAGTTCGAGTCAGTATAGCTCCTGAAATCGACTATCCCAGTCACTCGCATTTATACTGCGAGTGTAGAGATTAACTGTTAATGACCGTCTGCTTTCGGCTCCCCCCGAAAGCGGTCATTCGAGGCCACGCCGCAGGTCCGACTCCCCGGCGCGCTATCAATTCATCGCGGATCGGCTGAAAATGACGCACGTGGCAACCGCAAGTCGAAAGGTATCCCTGATCGGTGCGCCGACCGATATCGGCGCCGGCGACAGGGGCGCGGCCATGGCGCCCGAAGCGCTGCGGGTCGCGGGCCTGGAGAAATCGCTGCGTCGGCTCAGGCTCGAGGTCGTCGATCGGGGCAACCTATCAGGCCCCGCCAACCTCGAACGACCGCGCGACGGCGACTACCGTCAACTGCCGGAAGTGACCGCGTGGTGTACCGCGGTTCGCGACGAAGTCTATGCCTCCCTCAATGCCGGGGAGACGCCCATCCTGATGGGGGGCGATCACAGCCTGAGCGTCGGTTCCGTGGCCGCAGTGGCTAAGCATTGCGCGGAGCACGACCGGCCGCTGACCGTACTCTGGCTTGATGCCCACTCCGACTTCAATATTCCGGCGTCATCGCCGACCGGCAATCTCCACGGCATGCCCGTCGCGATCATAGCCGGACACGGTCCCGCGGAGCTCACGGCGCTGGGGCACGCCAACCCCATGGTCCAGCCGAATCGTATTATCGAGGTCGGCGTACGATCCGTCGACGAGATCGAGAAACGGCTGGTCGTGGACAGCGGTCTCGTCGTCTATGACATGCGCACGATCGATGAGCTTCGGATGCGCGCGGTGATGGAGCAAGCACTGGACCAAGCCGGCCGCGACGGCAGCCATCTGCATGTGAGTTTCGACGTCGACTTCCTCGATCCCGGTATCGCGCCCGGCGTTCCTACCACAGTACCGGGCGGGCCAACCTACCGCGAAGCGCAACTCTGCATGGAGATGATCCATGACTCCGGACTACTCGGGTCGCTCGATATCATGGAACTCAACCCCGCGTTCGACGATCGTAATCGGACCGCGCTGCTGGCTGTCGACCTCCTGGAAAGCGTATTCGGCGAACAGATCCTGGCCCGGGCCCATGGAAGTCCGACACGCTACGGCCTGTGACAGGGCGACGCGATGACTGACACCGAAAAACTCATTCGGCAGGCCGAGCGAGTCAGCGCCCACAACTACGCACCCCTGCCCATCGTGATCGAGCGCGCCGAGGGGGTATGGGCCTGGGACACGGAGGGGCGAAAGTACCTGGACTGTCTGAGCGCCTATTCTTCTCTGAGCCTCGGGCATCGCCATCCCCGTGTCATCGCGGCACTACTCGCCCAGTCCGAGAAGCTGACGCTGACCTCCCGGGCGTTCCATAACGACCGCATGGGCCCGTTCCTCGAGGCGTTATGCGAGCGCAGCGAGATGGAGATGGCCTTGCCCATGAACACGGGCGCCGAGGCAGTGGAAACCGCGATCAAGCTCGTCCGGAAATGGGGTTACCGGACGAAAGGCGTCGCAAAGGACGAGGCGGAAATCATTGTCTGCCGCAATAACTTCCACGGCCGGACCACGACCCTCGTTGGCTTCTCGTCCGAGCCCGAGTACCGCCAGGACTTCGGCCCCTACGCTGCCGGCTTTCAACTGATCGACTTCGGCGACGCCGAGCAACTCGCGGAGGCGATCACGCCCAACACGGTCGCATTCCTCGTCGAGCCGATTCAGGCCGAAGCCGGCATTCACATACCGCCGGCCGGCTATCTGAGCGCAGCGCGCCGTATCTGTTCAGACAACCACGTGCTGTTCGTGCTGGATGAGATCCAGACCGGCCTTGGACGCACGGGCAAACTATTCGCCTATCAGCATGAAGAAGATGCCAAGCCGGACGTGCTCATCCTCGGAAAAGCGTTGGGTGGGGGCGTCTACCCTGTTTCCGCCGCGCTGTCGTCGTCCGAGATCATGGGGCTCATTCAACCCGGCGAACACGGCAGTACGTTCGGTGGTAACCCCCTCGCGGCGGCGGTCGGACTCAGCGTCCTTGACGTCATCGCCGACGAACGGTTAGTCGATCGCGCCGCGGAACACGGTGCCTATCTGCTCGAAGGTATACGAAGCATACGCTCGGAAGCGATCTCCGACATTCGCGGACGCGGCCTGCTGATCGGGATAGAGATCCGGGCCGAGGCGGGCCCGGCGCGCGACTTCGCGGCGCGGCTACTCGAGCTCGGTGTGCTCACGAAAGACACCCACGAACAGGTCATCCGGCTGGCGCCGCCACTCGTCATCGAGAGAAGTGAACTGGACTGGCTGCTCGAAAGATTGCATTCAGCCTTTTAGCGGTCTGCCGGACCTGCGTTACTGTAGCTCGCCACCCCAGATTTTCCGGTAGTCCAGCGCATTGGAATAGACGAGCATCGCGTCGAGACTCACGCGATCGAATCCGGTCACCTCGTAGAGCGCCTCGAGCGCGAGCGGGCCGTCGGCCGGCGGGCCCGGCAGGCTTTCCTTGAGGGCTTCAACGTCGGCGAGGCTGGCGGCCGCCTGTGCTGTGTGCATGAGCCCGGTGTCGCGCATTCCGGCGACGATCATCAACTGATTACCGGCTGGCCCCGGAAAGGTCGAAAACAGGCCGTAGTCCTTATAATAGTATTGACCCTCGCGAGGTGTCCCGGCGCCACTAATGTAGTTCTCGCCCGTCGCGGCATTCGAAAGCTCATCATAGGTCTCTCCCAGTACCAGTCCGGAAGAGGCAAACACGAACTCCATGAGCTTATCCAGGGCGCTGATATAGCCGACATAGATCACATGATTGCTCTTCAGGTCCGCGACCGTCAGCTCCGACATCGGCGTCACCCGAACGGGCTTGTCGGAGCGATAGACCACGCGGAGGAGGTCTTTGAGCGCAAACGCACTCGCCTGAGGTAGATACGTCAGATCCACGTCGAGATAGATCTCCATCAACTCCGGCTCGTACAGGAAGCGATCGGCAAGATCGTCGGCAGAGTTGACGTCGAATTCTCGGACCAGCCGCTCGACGCGGCCGAATTGGTCTATTTCGCCGAATATATAGTAGTCACCCACGACGACGAGGAACGGTAGTTCATCGTCCATGAAGCTGGCCCAGATCGAAGAGCGCGACACCTGTTCGTAGACGCTCTCATCCGAACCGCCTCCCCGTGCCAGAAACACGAGGGCCACGAGATTGATTGCGAGCGCGGCAACCAAGACCATCGCCCACACCGGAGGGGCATGGCGGCCGGGCGCAGAGACCGAGGTCGAATCCCTGGCGGAGACGACAGCGAGCCGATACTCACCCTTGGGTATCGCCAGCCGGTCGCCGCTGCGGTTGGCCTCGCGGGCATAGTAGTTGTCGAGCTTCTGGCGGAGATTGTGCATATAGACCCGGACCAGGGAGTCCTGATTGGGGTCGAAATCGCTCCCTTTGCCGAATACTTCGGCGGCGATTTCGAGCTCCTTGGGCGTCCGGCCGTTAACGGAGCAGCCGGCCAAGTACTCCAGCAAGCGGGCATAGGTCCGCGACCGCCCCAAAATGTGGTTTTTGGTGAGCTTCGCAACCTCTTGTTCTATAACGTCTTTTTCTGTCATTCCTCGCCGACCCTGGGCGTTCGTCGTCTTGGGTTAGGCACTTTAGCCGAATTTTAACGGTTAATAAACCGTTTCTAACTCTATGTTTTACCGATGAATCTCTATACTCGTCCGCCTTGGGGTGAGGTGCCCGGCTGTGGCACGCCTAATCGACACACCAGCTAGAGGACATCATGAATAAATACCTGCTTTCGATCACCGCCGCGTTCGGCGTGGCTAGTTCCGCCGCACAGGCACAAACCTCCCAAACGGGGGCCGGGCCCCAGGAAGAACTGATCGTCCTCGGCGCCCGCCTGGAGGAAACCATCCCGCTGGATCTACAGCAGTTCGGCAATCGCGTCAGGATTCTGACGGCCGATGACCTGGCTCTCGGTGGATTCAACGACCTCGGTCAGAGTCTGCAGATGAAGGTCCCGGGTTTGTACCTCGCGCCGAAGAATGGTGCATTCGACTACATGGACTGT
>JAZFYK010000205.1:0-3055 GCA_036443505.1 Gammaproteobacteria bacterium
TAGTCGATGATCAATACTGACAACCCCAGGTTGTGAAACTGTCGTATCGAGTCCAGACGATGGGAGATGTTGCCGGCATTACCGTGAAAGAAGAGCAGCACATGCGGGGATGCCCCCACGATGAACCAGCCGTGCAATGTCACTCCGTCGGCGGCTTCAATCGAGACATCCTCGTAGTCCATGTGCGCGTCGGCGGGCGTCATGGATAGCGTACGTCCCGGCACGTTGGACAGGTAGAGCATGCGGCCCTGCATGAGATAGATGATCGCCAGGACCAAGCCGTAGCCAGCGGCGAGGACAAGGAGGAGCTTCAACACGCGGTTGTTTTCTTCGGCATGGCTTCAGGCAATAAAGCTCCGATTGATCTCCTCGATGCTCGTCGCTCTGGCCTGCCTCATCACGATCTCTAGTTCACGCTTAAGGAGATCCAGTACCGTCTCCACACCTTCCTGCCCGAAGGAGCCAAGACCCCACAGATAGGGTCGCCCGATAGCGATGGCATCAGCGCCCAAGGCGAGGGCTTTGAAGATATCCGTGCCGCGGCGAAACCCGCCGTCCACGATCACGGGCATGCGTCCGTCAACTGCGTCCACCACTTCGGAAAGCGACTCGATAGTACTTCGCCCGCTATCTTCGGCACGCCCGCCGTGGTTAGAGACGATGATGCCATCCACCCCGTGCTCTACCGCCAGACGGGCATCTTCTCCCGTAACAATGCCTTTTAGTACTAGCCGCATTGAAGTGGAACGCTTTAGCCGGTCGACGAAGTCCCAGTCCATGAACAAACCACCACGATCCTCGCCACCCGTGAGATCAATCCCGTCGTAGATGGGCTTGGGCGGTATGAGGTTCGCGCCCGGCGCGTGACACGCCTGGCACTCGGCGTTGGTCGCCCGGCGGTGGCGCGCCAACACCTCGCGATTACTGACCGGCAGATCAACGGTCAACGCGAGCACCGGACAGCCAGACGCCTCTGCGCGTTTGACGACCGCCTCGGTCACCCGCCACAACGGGCTGGTGTAGAGTTGGAACCAGACCGGTCTTCCGCGGGCCGCATTGACGTCCTCTACAGCGGTCGAAGACACCGTGGAAAGTATCTGCTCGACGCCCTTCGCTTTTGCTGCCCGCGCGACGGCCACCTCGCCCTCCGGATGATAGGCCTTTTGACTTCCACACGGGGCGATCAAGATAGGTAGCGGATAGCGCTCACCGAAGAGCTCGATGGATGTGTCGATGTTCCGCACATCAACGAGTCGCCGCATTCGTAACTGAAACTTTTCAAACCCTTCGCGGTTGGCGCGCAGTGTCCCGCCATCATCCGTACCAAGGGCCATGTAGGTGTAATGGCCGGGCATGAGCGTCTGCTTGGCGACCTCATGGAAATCGAACACGTTCAGGGCTTCACTGGCCCGGGAAATGACCTGCGGGGCGTACGGGTCGGACAAACTCTGCCCCATGGCCTGATGAGCCGCATAAAGCGCGGGGCTCGAGGCCAGGAAGCGCAGAAAGGCTCGTCTCGAAGCAAGCGTGGATTCTTCTCTCATCTCCTTGTCCCCTCAGATGCCAGGACGGACGGTGCCGGTGTTCGCCTGGATCAGAACCGGCTGCCGGATCGCCTCCAATACTCACCGAACCGATCCTCGAGATCCAGGCCGCGATAAAACGAATGCGGGTCGCATGATGATTCCGTAATCTCGGCGCTCGTGCTGCGCTCCCGGTAGGCGTGGCGGTAGACGGGCCGATTGAAATTGACGGGATCATGCAAAGTGTAGTCGGTATGCAGCCTTCCCTCGTCGTCGAGATACTTTCGTTCGATGACGACGGCTGAGATTGAAGTCGGCATCCCGGAAGCATCCCATACGGTCGGTTTCATACCACGCGTTTCGATGACGAGCGTGGATCCTTCCCAGTGACCGATGGAGTAACCCATCGAGAGGTAGGCGTTCTCGATGTCTTCGGGGAAATCTCGTCCGTCCAGCCAGATGCGTCGTACCTCATGGAAGTACTGGTATAGAACAACGATGTAATCGTCCCGTTGAATTATCTCCTGACCGAAAGGGCCGTCCTCCATTCGAATCACGCCACCCGTTACGCAGCGAAGATGCGGATCGTCGAAAATCGGGTCGTAAGCCGCATTAATGGCTGCACCGGTCGCGGTCAGGTCGAAGGAATCCTTGTGCGTACCGCGGGACAGACTCAGCCAGACACCGGAGATATCCACGGGATCCGGGTCAGTGCCGATGTCCGGATGTTCCGTCCATGGAGTCGCGAACCAGATTCCGGTCTTCTCGCCGTCCTCCGTCATCTCGCCGGTAAACCTTCCGTCTGTGACTTCACCTGCCAGTTCGGTGACGTGCACGATATCGCCGCTGTCCGTCCAGTCGAAGTCGAAGGTGATCCGGTTTCCGTCCAGCCTGAGCACGTTGACCGGGCCGCCGTCGATAAAGACCCGCGATTCATCCCCGGCTCCGCTGATCTCCAGGATGCCGTAATCGACATCGGGACTCGGATCCAGACCGAGTACCCTCAGCTGCAGGCTGCTGTCGTCCGCGTTAGGGGTCGAGTCCAGACCCAGCAGCCATCGCCCCGAAAAATCAGTCGTCTGGGGTTGAGCCGCGCCGGCTATCAGGCCCGACGCGATAAGCACCGTGATGCTGAGGATACGTCTAGAACTCGACATTACTGGCCTCCATAAGCACATGACCGGGAGCCAGGACCACCGGTTGAGCCGTCTACTTCAGAGGTTGCCCGTCTCCCCGGGCGATCTCATCGGCCCAGATCCTGCGTTTGCCATCCCGACCCAAGCGCCCGGTCACCCTGATCTCATCGCCTGCGCTGATCGTATGCCGATTCCAGCCGCGGTTTGCCATGCTGTTCAGATTCGAGTCTTCCACGTCCCAGAGTTCCTCGCTGTCCTCGGTCCTAACGCGGATATAGTAGTGAACGTGTGGATTGGCCCAGAACACCTCTTCGACGATGCCCTCGACCGTGCCAATCCGGGTCAGATCGTAGTTCGCTGAGAACGCATGGTGCGCAGACGCGACGATCGGTAGGC
>JAZFYK010000206.1:0-8040 GCA_036443505.1 Gammaproteobacteria bacterium
TCATCGCATAGAGCAGCCCGACACGCGGCCCGATCTGAGCCTCGGTACGTACCGCATATCGGGTCAACATCGGCAGGGTCGCACCCATGCATCCGGTGGGAACGGCCAGGACCACGAACGCGACCAGCAGGTAGAAGATCGACTGGCCGGGGCCGCTCGCATCGGCTGGCGTCGGCTGATTCCCGAGGACACCGACATAGAGAATATTCGCCAGCGCCAGGAGCAGCGGTACGGCGAGTGCCGACAAGGCGACGCCGGCCTCGAGCAGGCCGTACACGAGTACAGGCCGTCTAATGCGATCGACAACGCGCCCGGCGATCGTGGCGCCGAGGGCCAGGCCCGCCATATAGGCGGACAGAACCGTGGCGACGGCTAGCTCGGAGGTACCGAACACGATCGAGAACTGGCGCAACCAGGCGATCTGATAGAGTAGGGCGGCGAAGCCCGACAAGACGAAACAGGCGACGACGCTAATAAGTACCCCCGTGTCCGCTTCGACGGCTGGGGTACTCGACGGTTTGGCTGCAACCGGCTTACGGTGGGCGTGCTTGCGGCGCCTTCTGCTCATGGGCTCTCGTGTTACTCGTCGGTGTCACTGAGCGTGAATTCTATCATCAGTCGAAATAAGCATCTGATATGATAGGTAAAAAAGCCTAACCACGAATGCGGCGTGAGCGCCGGGCGAGCTCCGATTCACTGTTCTATTCTTATGCGAAAAATCATCATAATGCTTTCGGCGTGTCTTCTGACAGCCTGCACGCCCGGGTCGAGTCAGACCGAACTTCATCTTGGCGCAGCGACGCTGGGAGGGGCCTACTATCCGATCGGGCAGGGTATCTCGAGCCTTGTGACGCAGCACGCCGAGAATCTCATGATGGTGCCGATCGTCACCCGGGGCGCGGTCGAGAACCCGCGTCTCGTTTCGCTGGGGGATATAGAGATCGGTCTCACCAATGCCGATCTGGCTTTCTTCGCCTACCGGGGGCAGGCACCCTATGAGGAGCGGCTCAGTATTCTCGCGGCGGGCGCGCTTCACCCGAGCATACTGCACTTGATTACCCGCGCAGATGCGGGCCTCGACTCGATGACCCAGTTGCGCGGCAGACGCGTGGCCCTGGGGCCGGCCGGTGGCCCCACCGTGACTTTTGCGAGCCTGTTGCTGGCTGCCTATGGGATGTCGCTCGACGACATCGTCCCGAGTTTTCTCTCATATTCTGACGGATTCAGCCAGCTCGGCGACGGCAATGTCGACGCAGCGTTCGCCCTGGCGGGATTTCCTGCGGCGGCGGTATTACAGATCCGCGCGACTCGGGAGTTGCGCTTTATCACGATCGAGCCACAGGTCTTCGCAGCCATTATCGACGAGAACCCGTATTACTACACGGTGACTGTTCCCGCCGACGTCTACGACATGGACACCGACTCTACGGTACTCGCGGTGGACAACATGCTGGTCGTCGGGGCCGAACAATCGGCCGAGCTGGTTTTCAGCATCGTCAGCGCCGTCTACGGTCACCTCGATGAACTGCAGAGAACGAATGCGATTGCCCGGCAGATAAATCCCGATCAGAGCCTGAGGCTGCCGATTCCGCTGCACCCGGGTGCCGCTCGTTATTTCGAACAGCGTTAGCCCGCATAGTGTCGTCAGCTTTCTCCAGTACGCTGCGTATCAGAACAGCGACGTCGTTAGCGTTTTGCCTGGCGTTGTTCCATCTCCTGAGCGTGTCGGGGATCCTGCTGGTTTCGACGATGGTCATCCGGGTCTTCCACCTGATGGTCGTCCTGTCACTGGTGTTCTTAAGGCCCTGGGATACAGCCGGCGCCGCATCGCGAACGCACCAGCTGTTCAACCTGCTACTCATGTCAGTTGCCCTGATTACGGGCGCGTACGTGTTGCTGCGTTGGGAGGCGATCGCGTTCAGTGGCGGCATCACAAGCCCGCTCGATGTCTTCGTGGGGGCACTGATTGTTGGCCTCGTCCTGGAGGCGGCGCGCCGGACCGTCGGCAAAACCCTGTCGCTGATCACGCTCGTTTTTCTGCTCTATCCGTTCGTGTCTCCCTATCTGCCGGGGTTGCTGTCCAGCCGCGGAGTTCGCTTCGAGGCCTTTGTCTCCCTGTTAGCGCACTCGGGGCAGGGTATCTACGGCATTCCGCTTGGCGTTGCGTCTACCTATATCGTGCTGTTCACGATATTCGGATCGTTCCTCAGCGAATTTGGCGCCGGGGACTTCTTCTTCAAGCTCTCGAGTTCGATCACGCGCGGTCTCCGTGCGGCATCGGCGAAAACAGCGGTACTCTTCAGTACTCTGCTCGGCATGATCTCGGGGTCGGCGGCGGGAAACGTCGCCGTCACCGGTTCTTTTACGATCCCGCTCATGAAGCGCGAGGGGTACCGCCCCTATCAGGCCGGTGCGATAGAGGCTGTCGTGTCGACAGGTGGTCAGATCATGCCTCCCGTCATGGGTGCCGCCGCGTTCATCATGGCGGAGATTGTTGGAACACCGTATGTCAACATCATGAAGGCCGGGTTGATTCCCGCACTGCTGTTCTTCGTGTCGGTATTATTCGTGGTGCATCTCCAGGCCGTAAAGAGCGACCTGGCGATACAGGAGCACGAGGCCGAGCCCGACCAGTCGACAGCGAGGACACTCGTCTCTGGGCTGCCTTTTATCATTCCGTTTTTCACGCTCATCGGCATGATGATCGTCGGCTACTCGCCGGTGAAGGCGTCGTGCTTCGCTATCGTGATACTGGTGGCGTCCCATCTGCTTGCGACGAGGCGTGTGACGCGGGAGTTCTGGCGAAAGATCGGACGAGCGATGGCCGGCGGCGTTAAGAACGCGGTGCCGATTTCGATTGCCTGCGCCGCGGCGGGAACGATCTCGGCCGTACTCTCGGCCACGGGTCTGGGGTCGAAGCTAGCAAGTTTCATCATATCGCTGTCCGGAGGTGTGCCGCTCATAGCGCTGATCCTCACGATGATTACGGCCATCGTTCTCGGCATGGGCCTACCGACAACCGCCGCATATCTGATTCTCGCCACCGTAGTCGCTCCGGCTCTCGCCGATATGGGCGTGCCTCTATTGACGGCGCATATGTTCGTGTTCTTCTTCGGCTGCGTGTCGACGATCACGCCACCCGTCGCACTGGCTTCCTATGTCGCGGCGGGCGTCGCTCACGCGGACATCAACGAGGTGGGTTGGACGGCGTTCCGGTACGGGCTTGTGTGCTATCTATTACCGTTTGCGTTTTTCTATGGGCCGGGCTTGCTCGCGCAGGGGCCCGCGTGGGAAATTGCGTTGACCTTCCTGACCGGCATCATCGGGGTCTTCTTCCTTGCCACGGCGATCGTCGGTTACTTCAGGACTCGCTTGACCCCGATCGGCCGGCTCACTACATTAGCCGCAGGAACTCTACTCCTGAATCAAGGCCTGACGAGCGACCTGATCGGCGTCGCGCTCGTTGTGGTCTGGACCTTGGCCGTGACCTCGGAGCCCACGAATGACTCGACAAGACCGGACTAAGTTACTTGCGTTTCCAACAGCGCTCGGACTGCTGGCGGTCGCTATGATGCATGCGCCAATCCGCGCCCAGGCACATCATTCCTTCGCCGCGAATTTTATCCAGGACCAGACGGTCTCCGTGCAGGGTGTGGTTAAGGAGTTCTGGTTCGAAAATCCTCATGCGCGAATCTATCTTGAAGTGACCAATGCGGACAGTGAAGTCGAGGAGTGGATGCTGGAGGGCGCTAGCCGCAATGTGCTCACTCGCCGCGGTTGGTCAGCCGACACGGTCAGCGTCGGCATTACGATACAGGCTGAGGGCAACCCATCTCGTGATGGCTCCAACTCCCTTGGCTGGAGATCGTTGAAGACGATGGATGGAAACGACGTCGGCCCTTAGCCGGTCCCTATGTAGGGACCTTATTTCTTGTCCTCACCGGTTCGCGCTGAGGTGATCTGTGCGACTTGCGCCGAGGGTTCCACGTCCGGGCTCTCTGCCTCGTCCGGCCGAGGCGCTGCGGTCTCCGCTCTGGCCGACTCCTCTGCCTCATGCACGGTATAGAGTTGCGGCGCGCTGCGGTTGACGTGCAGTTGGAAGATATCGGCGCGGTTGTAGTGGCCGGCGAAATCGTGGCGTAGCTTCATCGCGATGCCGGCTTCGAGGTTACACTCCGCATAGAGGATGCCCTCTTCCGCACCCATCGGCCCCGCGATGATGTGGCTATTGGGCGCGATGATGACACTCCCGCCGCTACAGTCGGGATCGCGCAAAAACCCCTCTCCCTCGGGACCGACCTTAAGCCTCTTGATCATATTCTCGTCCACCGTACCGCACGAAGACACGACATAGGCTTTGGTCATCTGCGCAAAGGCCTGTGAGTCGATGGCCACACGATTACGCAACGGGTCTCCGCTGGTCGGGAAATGGTTGGGCCAGCTCATTACATGGATCCGGGTACCTTCTGCGGTGAGACCGAACACGGCGAGCGGGTTGGAGTTTTCACCGCAGATCAAGCTGCTGGCCGGACCGAACTCAGTCTGGAAGGTACCGAAAGTGTCGCCATACCCACCCATGTGCACGAGCCGCTCGCCCACCGTGGGCATGAATTTCTGATGCTTTCCGAGGAATTTTCCTTCCGGGTTTATCCACACCTGCGAGTTGAACATGGTACCGAGTGTGTTCGGCAGCTTCTCGCAAACACCCATCACCACGTAGGCATGCGCGTCCCGTGCCGCCGCACACAGCGCGTCGATCTCCGGTCCCGGAATCTCCACGGAGTTCTTGAAGAGCTCCATAGACAGCTCGTTGGCGATGGCGTTCGTCGCGGGATGATGGTGATACCAGACGGGGTGAGCGGGGATGAAGCCTTCTGGAAAAGCGATGAGTTCGGCGCCGTTACGACCCGCTTCTCGAACAAGATCACATGCCTTTGCGGTCGACTTCTCGCGATCGAGAAAAACCGATGCGGCCTGCACCGCAGCAACCTTGACTACAGCATACTGGTCGCCCATGGAGCTCTCCTATCTGGGTTGATTCATGCGCCGGTGTTCAGACCGGCTTCCCGTTGTTATTGTCAGGGGCATCGGCCGTAGTTTATCAGGCTTGGCGCCATGGTCTGACACTTCCGGCACCGTTGCCGCACTTCTTTAGGGATTCCAAGCGTCGTGACGGACTTTAAGCTACAGAAACCGCACGCGTAGCTCACGGTGGGCGCCTCGCCGGCGTGTTTCATCGTATAGTTAATGTGACAATACCAAAGCTCGTGATGCCCTGAGGGATGAACCCGATGAAATATCTTTTCGAACCCGTATATCCTGCTACTGTCGCCATTGAGGGAACATCAACCCGTTTCCCGATACGCCGGATCTTTTGTGTCGGACGTAACTACGAGGCGCATACCCGTGAGATGGGTAAAGACCCGGATAGAAACCCACCGTTTTTCTTCACCAAACCTGCGGACGCCGTAGTCGACAGTGGCAGCGTGGTGCCGTATCCCCCCGAGACGAGCAATTTTCACTACGAGATCGAGTTGGTGGTGGCGATCGGCAAGGACGGCTTTCGGATTTCAGCGGAGGACGTGCCCTCGCACATCCATGGCTATGCAGTGGGCATTGATCTCACACGCCGTGATTTGCAACTCGATGCGCGGGACAAGGGCCGGCCGTGGGATTGGGGGAAGGCATTTGATTTTTCAGCGCCTTGCGCACCGATTTTCCCTATCGCCGAGACCGGAGAACTGAGTAGTGGTCGCATCTGGTTAGCAGTAAATGACGAGATCAAGCAGGACGCGGACGTATCGCAATTGATCTGGGATGTGAGAGAAGTCGTTTCGATCGTATCGAGTTCGATGCAGCTGAAGCCAGGTGATCTGATCTACACAGGCACCCCGGCCGGCGTTGGCCCCGTCGTTCCAGGCGATCGTATTACGGGAGGCATCGATAAACTTGGCGAGATTGAAATTCTGGTCGGTGAGTCGAACGCGTCATAGAGCAAGTCGGGACCCAGAGAGCCAGGATGAGCGAGTTCGTCTTACACAACTATTTCCGCAGTTCGACCTCTTTTCGGGTCCGCGCCACCCTCAATATTAAGGGACTCGACTACGAGTATGTCTCGTATCATCTTCGCAGAGGCGAGCAACGCTCAGAGCGTTACCTCGATCTGAATCCACAGGGGTTAGTGCCGGCGCTTGAGATATCGGATAGCACCGTACTCAGTCAGTCGATCGCCATCATCGAATATCTGAACGAGGTCTATCCCGAGCCACCCTTATTGCCTGCTGAGCCGCTCGCTCGTGCACGTGTGCGGTCTCTGGCGATGATGGTGGCTTGCGACATTCACCCGATCAACAACCTGCGAATTCTTAAGTATCTATCCAACCACTTTGGCGCAGATGAGGAGGCCATCGCCGAGTGGTTTCGAACATGGGTTGTGGAGACATTTACGCCGCTGGAAGCACGACTGTCTACCGAGCCTGATACCGGTCGGTTCTGCCATGGCGATATCGTCAGTCTCGCCGATATTTGCCTTGCCGGCCAGGTGATCAATAACGTACGTTTCGCCGCCGATATGTCGGCCTATCCGACTATCCAGAGAATCTATGATGCTTGCATGGCGCTGGCTGCTTTCAAAGCCGCGGTGCCCGCTGCGCAGCCGGATGCCGAGTAGCTTGCGCTTGGCGCGGCGCCTTCGGCGTTTACAGGTTGACCAGGCCTAAGAGCTCGCGACTGTAATGAGTTCTAGCGTCGGCATATATTGGCGCGACGGCCGCGACGAACTCTGTACGCTGCTCCGCTGTGAGCTCCACTATCTCGCCGCCGAACTCGCGGATAATGGCGGCTGAATCGATTTCTGCCTGGTCATGAAGCTCACGCTGAAAGACAACAGCTTCCTGCGCGGCAGCCCGCGTCTCCGCCTGTAGGTCTTCGGGCCAGGCGTCGAACGACCGTCGATTGACGAAGATAGGTCGTGACAGATAGGAGTGGAAGGTCGCCGTATGATAGCGCTGGTAGCGATAGGGCCCGTAGCTGACGGTGTTCTCGAACGGATTTTCCTGACCGTCAATCGTGCCGGCCTCAAGCTCCGGGATCGCAGCGCTCAAGCTCATCGTGCGCGGCTCAGCGCCCAGCAGCTCGAACAGGCGGGCCTGGATGCCAAGGCAGCGAATCGAAAGGCCGTTCAGGTCGGCCGGCGTATGCACAGGCCGGATGCTGTTGGATACGTGGCGAAAGCCATTCTCGAAAAAGCCGAGTATATGGAAGTTCGAATCTGCTTCAATCCTGCTCTTCGCCGCCTGCCCCAGCGGCCCATCCATGGCGGCTCGTGCCTCGATGGTGTCGGAGAACAAGAACGGTAGCGCGGCCACCTCCAGTTCGGGAACTCCGGTGGACATCGTGAAATAGGCGAGTGCCAGCACGCCCGAGTCAACGAGCCAACGAAGATCAGCGCCACCGTTGTAACCGACGTCGATGACGTTGTAGACGTAGCGTACATCGACGTCATCGCCGAACTTCGCTTCCAGTCGATCGCCGATCAGCTTCAGACCGCGGCTAAAGCTCGTCGTTGACGGTCCGTAGCCTCCCATGATGATGCGAATAGGCCCGTCGGCGCTTGTTCGCCCTGCTGGCTGCGCTCTCGCGCCGAAGATACCGGGAGTACCCACGACGACGCTCGTGCCAATCAAAGCGGATGTCTTTAGGAAACGTCGCCGTGACACTGGTCCTCTCCTTAGATACGCCTAGAACACAAGGTTGGGCAGATAGGTTGCGATCTGCGGGAAATTCACAATCGCTATCATGCAGATCAGCATGATAAACCAATAAGGCGTGGAGCTTCGGAAGATTTGCATGATGGAAATGCCATCATCGTCTTCCTGGATCGCCGCCTTAACCGTATAGACCAATAGGCCGAACGGTGGAGTGAGTAAGCCGGCTTCGATCGCGATTATGCCGACGATGGCAAACGCGATCGGGTCGTAGCCGAGATTCACGGCGATGGGCTCGAAGATAGTCACGGTCAACAGCATGATCGAGATCGAG
>JAZFYK010000207.1:0-2396 GCA_036443505.1 Gammaproteobacteria bacterium
CCGGTCTTGCCAGACTACGTTGCGGACGATGGACGCCGCCACCAGCAGTACGACGAGAGCTCCAGCCAGCGTTGTCACCGCGCCACGGTAGTGCACGGGCGTCAGAGAGAACAAATAGGCGACCGCCGTGGCAAACGCAAACATGGGCAGGTACAGTCGGTGCTCGAACGCGAGCTCGAGTCCGACGAACGACGATTCGATGGAAAGCGTGACCAGGAACCATAAGATGCAGAGCGACAGAATGGGATGGCGGCGTACGAGTCTCAGGGCGGTGAACAGCAACGCAACCAGAATGGCTGCGGCCACCAGGGTCGTCATTGGATCGATGAGGGAGTGCGAGATGGCGAAAGTGTGTTCCAGGCTCAATCGTCCAGGGTAGGGGAACAGCACCAGACTCAGGTAGAAGACCAGTACGCGGAGCTCCGTCAGCATACGTTCGCCGGGGGTGAAATCACGATCCGCATACTGTCCGGAAATGGTCGCGACCGGTTCGAGCCCCAAGTAGAAAAGCACGACGCCGGCACTTGCAGCAAGGGCAAAGAAAAGATATCCACGACTTATTCCGGGCCACATCTTTTCCCGGTCTCGAAAAAAGAAGTATTCGACGAGGACGATGACAGCCGGCAAGGTGGCGGCAATTTCCTTGCTGCCCAGAGCCAGCAGCCACGAGGCAAGCGCCGCGAGCCAGTAGGCGCCCCGCCCGAAGCGATCTTTCCGTTGACGACCGAATAGATAGCACAGTAATGACATCAAGTAGAACATCGTTGCCATGCTCGTCATTCTTTGCACGATGTACGTTACAGTCTGAATCTGAACGGGATGCGCGATGAAAATTACCGCCGCAAAAAGCGCCGCCAGGCGCAAGCGTCGTTCCGAGGCTGGTTTCCCATGGGCGAGCGTTCGATTTCTTTGAAGCAAATTCAAGGCGAGAAAATACACCAGCACGCCATTCGCGATGTGGATGAGGATATTCACCAGGTGAAATCCCTTCACGTCGTAGCCGCCGGCAAGGTAATTGAGCGCGAAGCTGATGTTGGAGACGGGACGCCGGCTCGAGGGACTTTCGAATCCGGCGGCGTGAAGTTCTTCGATGTCGATTGCCGTCAGTCGGATCGACGGATTGTCGCGAATATTGGGATAGTCATCGAACACGAAGGGGACGGGAAAGCTGTTGAGGTAGACGACGAAGCCGAGGACGTAGAGAACGATGACGGCGAGCAGGTGAATCTCGTAGGGTTTTCCGGCGAGTTTCACGACTCTCGAGATTACTCCAACAGCGTTACGCGGTATCCGACCCGGGGGAAATGCACGACGATATCCCCGACTTCCGGGGCCGAGCGGGAGATCGCGATTGTGTCCATGCTGACAGCGACTACGCGTCCTTCGACGGTTGGATCGCCACCATCCACATCCGGAACCACGGCGACCTTTTGGCCCGGTGCCAGCCCCTGCGGGTCGCCGGCGTCGGCATGCTCTGGGCACGCGGGTGTTGCCTCGCGGGCTATTTCCAGGGCTTGCTTCGCGTCCAGGTCCTCGGGGCGCCCATGCCCGATGGCGGCTACGCGCTGTTCCCAGGCCAACAGATTCGGGAACTGCTCGAGGAGCGCGGGCCCACCCGCGTAGCGGCCGCGGAAGAACCACACGACGTGATAACAGAGCGCATCGGGTAGCCCCGGCTCTGAACCCAGTAAGAAATCCCGATCTCCGGAAAGGCGCTCGTCGATCCAACCGAGTTGGGCACGAATCTGCACGAGGGTGTGGGGGAGCATATCCTTCTGCGCTTGCCAGTCGAAGTTCGGGCCGAAGTAGAGACGGCCGCGGTCGCTGGCGAAATCCTCGGGAAGCTCGTCCGCCTGGGCGCCCATTACCGCACCGACCACCGACGTGAACAGAGGGCCGTCGGTCCAACGGCTGACGGCCCAGGGCAAGCCCGCGGCGTTATTGGGAAACAGCGTCGGTTGCGGACAGCGCTTTTCCAGCTCGCGGATGATGCACTGGCTGTCACAATAAATGTCGGCGCCTACCTGTAGAACGGGTGTGCGCCGGTAGCCGCCAGTGAGCGGCATCAAGTCGGGTTTCGGCGGCAGGCGGGGAATCTGCACCGAGTGCCACGACACATTCTTCATGCCGAGCACGACGCGCACTTTTTCGGCCACGGGTGACTGTGGGTAATGATGCAGGATGATGTCGGTCACGTATGCATTCTCCATTTCCGATCAAGCCGGCTCCAATCTTGCCAGTACGCCATCGTCGTGATCGGTAAGCACATAAATATAGCCGTCCGGCCCGGTGCGCACGTCACGAATGCGACCCAGCACGTCTTTCAGAAGGCGCTCTTCATGAACGATTTTCTGGTCGCGCACTTCGAGACGCACCAGCAGCCGGTACTTGAGGGC
>JAZFYK010000208.1:0-6502 GCA_036443505.1 Gammaproteobacteria bacterium
GTTAGACCGAATAGTTGGTGCTCGGCGGGCGATGCGTCTGACCAATTGGCGCAGTTTGCTCGGACTAATCTCGCACTCCCACACAATCTCCGTATGCCAGCCAGCTGCTTTCAACGCAGCCATAGCCTGGATGTCACGCTTGCGCGTATTCTCAAACTTGGCGAGCCAGTACTCTCGATTCATTCGAGGAACACCGGCAATTTCACAGTTATCGTGCTGATGCCAGAAGCATCCGTGAACAAACACAACCGTCTGACGGGCTGGCAGAACAATATCGGGGCATCCGGGGAGATCACGGGGGGGTTGTGGATGTGTGGTTTGTCTGTCGCAAATCGGTGCAACGGCTCCAGGTTTGCCTGGCACCCAATTCACTGAAAAGCAGGCAAATTCGGTTCCCGAAATAGACGTGCGACGCAGCCCGGCGTGAGGGCGTTTTTTAGGCCAAATCCGTTTGCACTGGGAGCATAGCGGCGTTTCGCAGACAGGCACGCTCGCCGTGCGCCTGTCGGTTATTTTAGGGGCCACGTCCGTGCGCGGCGGCCGCGCACGAAGGGGGTTGCCATGATCAGGTTCCTACTACCAGTGCTTGCGGCATTGGCGCTGTTCGCCACATCAGACGCGCAGGCGCAGGGCGCCGGCGATTCTGCAGCGTCGAGCTTTCTTGAGGAAATCATCGTCACGGCGCGCAAGCGCGAGGAGAACGTGCTGCAGATTTCAGAATCGGTGAGCGTACTGTCGAGTACGACGATCGAGCGCGCGAATATCGTCGGTCTGGCCGACGTCGGCTTGCTCGTGCCGAACCTCAACATGAGCCGGCGTGCGGATGGCTTTCCCAATGTCTCGATCCGCGGCCTGGGCGGTTTCGGTAACACGCAGGGCGTCGGCTTCTACCTGGACGATGTGCAGCTGTTTTCCGACGCGTCGGCACGGTTCGGGGATCTCGAGCGGATCGAGGTTCTGAAAGGGCCGCAGGGCGTGCTGTTCGGCGGCGCCAACATCGGTGGCGCGGTGAAATACGTCACGAAACGGCCAGATCCGTCCGGGTTCGCCGGCAACGTACGACTTCGGGCGGGCGAGGACAGCTACTTCGAAGGCGAGGGAACACTGAATATGCCGCTTAGCGACGATTGGGCGCTGCGCCTGTTCGGCATTTTCGTGAGCGACGACAGTTTTCTCGAGAACACGAATGCAGCGCGCCAGAACGGCGGAACGGGAACCAACAGCGCCGACATCGGCCAGCTGGATGAGACCAGCCTGCGCCTGACGCTCGGTGGTGACTTCACGGACACGTTCTCGATGTTCGCAGCCGTTCGTTACAACGATTTCGACGGCCCGAACAATATCTGGAGCATCGAGCCCGACGGCAATCTCGAGTACCCCACGGATATCAACTTCAGCGTCAACGGCCGCCACGAGAAGGAAACGGTTGCCGTCAGTCTCGAGCTGAACTGGGAGCTCGGTGCCGGCGACATCACGTATCTCGGCTCGACAACCTCCACGGATTCGGATCGCCTGACGGATCTCGATACAACGAACGAGTTCGTGATCGATTTCTTCAGGCCGCACGAGCTCGACGTGCTGACACAAGAGCTTCGTTACAGTTCCGACGACGACGGCCCGTTGCAGTGGCAGGCAGGCGTCTACTATCTCCTGTACGAAAGAGATATACGCACGGACTTGCTTGCTCTGGGTGGATTCGGCTTCTTCGATCCGACGACGGGACTGCCCGTGCCGCCGCCGAACGATGGTACTGAGCCGGACCTGGTCGTTGCAGTGCCCTGGGAATACAGCGCACGCGAACGCACGCAAACCGCCGGGTTCGGCAACTTCAGCTACCGTAGCGGCAATATCGAGTTCAGCGCCGGCGTACGATTCGACAACTGGGAGTCTGAGCGTTGCGTGGACTGGACGGCCGGGGTAGAAAACAGCCCCGCGTTCTGCGGCAGCCAGGACGACACCGAGACGTTGGGACGCGCATCCGTCGCCTGGTTTACGAACGACGACCGCGGGATGTTCTACGGCACATTCTCGCAAGGCTTCGAGCCCGGTGACTTCAACTTGAATAACCGGGCCGGTGAAACGACGCCGCTCGAGTACGGTCCGGAGCACTCCGATCAATTCGAGATCGGCTACAAAGGCCGGCACGCGGATGATCGCGTGATCTTCCAGATCGCTGCGTTTTACATCGATTACGAGGCCCGCCAGTTCGAACTGCAGGAGAACGATCCGGTCACGGGTGGCTTCACCGAAGGCATCATCAATGCCGGTGACTCCGAACACATTGGGATCGAGGCCGACATACTCGCAGAACTCAATGATAACTGGACGCTGTCAGCCGGCGTAGGTTTCGTCGATGTCGAATGGAAGAGCGGCACGGTCTCGCCCGTCAATGGCACGGACATTTCCGGTATGACGCCGCCCAATACGTCGGATTTCAGCTATGCGCTGGCACTCGACTACGATCGTGAGATGGGCGCGAACAGCAGCATCTTCGGTCGATTACAGGTGACGGGCCGCGACGATTCGACGACGAACGCGCAATGGTTCGACGCACCGGGTGACGACTTCCCGTTCTGGGACAACCCGGGGTTCACCGTTGTCGACCTGAATCTCGGCTACAAGACCGGCAACTGGACGATCGACCTGCTGATGCAGAACCTGACCGACGAGGAGTACTACATCGACGCCCAGGAGTTCCCGAACTTTGCGGGTTCCGCTCGTCCGGGTCCACCAGGGCTGATCGTGATCGGCACGCTGGAACAAAGCCGGCGCACGATTCTGTCGGTACGCTACGCGTTCTGACCGGTGGCGGCCCAGGCTTCCTGCACGACCTGCCAGGTGACGAGTGCGAGCGTGTTGCCGTCCTCATCGATGAAGTTGAGGGGGCCGAGGAAGGTCATATAGAACGCACTGTCCTCCAGGAAGTAGGTTTGGTCGTGCCGCGCGCCGCAGGCCTCGTAGCCGTATCCCGGTGCGGTCGACGTGTCGCCGCCTTCGGTGTCGCCGCCGCGGACTTCCATCTTGCCCTTGGTCAGGTAGTACTCGCCGGGGCCGATATGGATGTGACGGGCGAATGAGGATCCTTTCGGACAGTCGAATACGGCCGTCCAGGCGCCGACCTCGGGCGAAACGTTCAATAGTCGCCAGCGAATCGGGCCCTCGCACAGATCGGGCGGAAAAGGCGCCCAGTCGAGTGCGTCGATCTGCACGTAACGGCCACCAAGGGCGTCGAGATATTGTGGTTTGCTCATGGGGGTGCTCCTCTCTAGAAGTGCTATTTGATGTAGGCGGCAGCCAACTCGGCCAGGGACGTCGCCTCCAGTATCTCTATCCAGTAGCCGTCGGGGTCCTTGATGAACGCGAGGCCCTTCATGTTGCCATCGTCGGGGCGCTTGACGTACTCGACACCCAGGCTGTCGAAGCGCTCGCAGGCCTTGTAGACGTCCGGGACAGACATTCCGACATGGCCAAATCCCCGCGGGTCGTCGTTGCCATTGTGGTAGCCCTCGAAGTCCCCGTCGCTTTCCGTGCCCCAGTTGTGCGTGAGCTCGAGCAGGGCCCTCTGGCGGAACGCGTAGGCGGTGCGCTCCTTGTCATCGTCGGGAATTGGGTCGTCGGCGGGCCGGACGTAGCCCATGAAGAACAAGCTGAAGCTCATGTCCGGGAAGTCCATCCGCTTGATCAGCGTCATGCCGAGGACGTTCGAATAGAAGTCGATGGAGCGCTCCGGATCCCGGATGCGCAACATCGTCTGGTTGAAGACAAAATCGTTGGTGTCGGGGTTGGACGTGACTTGCCCTTCGATGGTTTTCATGTGGCCTCGATCAATGACTTAGCGGAGCTGCACTGATGCTATTTTTGCCCATTGTAGCGAGGCTCCGGGCGCTGGATTTTGCCGAAAAAGCAAACCGAGGAGGCTGAAAATGCAGGTTCGGAGGCGCGTATGATAGGGTATTCAGAAGGGGGGCGTTTTGCGGTGACGTCGATGGCTGAAACGCGGAAAGATATGGCAATGGCGTTTCGCGTGGAATGGAATAGCCTCAGCTATTCCGCGCTAAATCAGTTCGATGCGTGGCAAGACGCGTTGAACACGACATACTGCGATTTCGACATCGCTCTCCCCTCGGCGCGGCCCTACAACGCGCAGGTCGTTTCCCAGTTCCTGCCTTCTTTCGGTGTCATCGAGTGCGTGTGTGATCCATGCGCCGCCAAACGCGGTCCGCGCCAGATCTCCAGGGACGACCCTGATGTGCTCGGCGTCCAACTTGTTCTGGCTGGCAAGGAGTTCATGGAAATTGACGGCGAGCAATACAGCCTGGTGCCGGGCGACATCATCATCTGGGACAGCACCCGCCGCATGGAATTCGCGGTCACCGAACGCCTGCACAAGATCTCCCTGATGTTGCCATTGCGGCGGCTCAGGGACTGGGCGCCCGTGGCACGATCGCAGGTCTGCCAGGTGATCGACGGGCGCACGGGTGCCGGGCGCGTACTCGGCAGTTTTATCCGTTCGCTGTCGCCGGCGACGACGGATTACCCGTTTCACAGTGGCGAGGCCCTCAGTGAGTCGACGATGGGACTGCTTTGCAATGCCGCGAACAGCTTCGAGCCCCGGGAACGGGAAAAGCTGCGAGCCGTGCAATTGCAAAGCATCAAGTCGTATATCAATGATCGCCTTGCCGACCCGGACCTGAAACTTGCCGACGTCGCCGCGGGAAACCGCATCTCGATTCGCTACCTGCACTGGTTATTCGAGCCCATGAATACCACGGCGGGCGAATACATCATGCATCGCCGCCTTGCGCTGTGCGCAAGAGACCTGCACAACCCGCTGATGAAGCATCGCATGATCGCCGAAATCTGTTTCGCGTGGGGTTTTATGAACGCCGCGCACTTCAGTCGGCGATTCCGCCAGCGTTACGACCTGTCGCCATCCGAGTACCGCAACAAACAAGAATTAGTCGACTGAATGGCTACAGGAATCGTCGAGCGACTTTCTGAGCGGCTCGGAGCCGCACAAATACTTGGCGTCGACGCTGTCGCGGAGCGCGCGACGAGCTATTGGAACCATACGCCGATGCGGGCCAAGGCCCTGGTATTGCCCAGGAATACGGAGGAGGTCGCAACCGTGCTTCGCACCTGCCAGGAGGCAGGGCAGAGCGTCATCACGCACGGTGGCCTGACCAACTGTGTTGCAGCGGTCGAGCCAACCGACACCGACATCGTCCTGTCACTCGACAAGATGAACCGCATCGTCGAGATCGACACGGTCGACTGTGTCGCCGTTGTCGAGGCGGGCGTCGTACTGCAAACCGTCCAGGAAACGGTCGCCGAGCACGGCATGCGATTTCCGCTTGATCTCGGTGCGCGCGGCAGTTGCACCATTGGCGGCAACGTCGCGACGAACGCAGGCGGCATCAACGTGCTGCGCTACGGCATGATGCGAGAACTCGTGCTCGGCCTCGAGGCCGTGATGGCTGATGGCACGATCGTGTCTTCGATGAATCGCATGCTGAAGAACAATGCGGGCTACGATGTCAAGCAACTGTTCATTGGCACCGAAGGCACACTCGGTATCGTCACCCAGGCCGTGCTGCGCCTGTTTCCGCAACCGTCCAGCAAGCATACGGCCCTCGTGGCATTGACGGATTTTGACAACGTATCGAGTTTTCTGTCCCTGCTTCGACAGCAACTCTCGGGCTCACTGAGCGCGTTCGAGATCATGTGGGGAGACTATTACCAGGCAGTAACGGCTGAAGGCGGCCATCGTGCGCCCCTGTCCCGGGATTTTCCATTTTACGTCGTGTTCGAGTCCGAGGGCAGCGACCCTGACGCCGACGAGCGACGTTTCGAGAACGTGCTGGAACTGGCGCTCTCCGACGGACTGATTGCCGACGCAGTAGTACCGAAGTCCGAATCGGAAGTCGGCGATATCTGGGAGATCCGGGAGAACTTCGAAAAGCTCTACGAGGCCGGGCCCGTTTATCTATACGACGTGAGCCTGCCGATTCGCGATATGCCGACGTATATTGACAAGGTCAAGGCCAATGTCAGGGCGCGCTGGCCGAACGGACAGTGCTACACGATCGGTCATGTCGCCGACGGCAATCTGCATCCGTTCGTATCGCCCAACGAGGAAGGGGATCACCGGCAGGCTAGCGACGAGTGCGTGTACGGACCACTGGCCGAGATCGGTGGCTCGATATCCGCCGAACACGGAATCGGCACCGACAAACTGTCTTGGCTACCACATAGCCGCAGCGCAGCGGAAATCGACGTGATGAGAGGCTTAAAGAAGCATCTCGACCCGAACAATACGCTCAATCCGGGGCGTGTCATTTGCGATAAATAGGCCGCAAGTTCTTCTCGGGAGCGCTCTAACGAGCAGCGGACTGAAAATCCGCGTATCGGGTGTTCCATTCATGCCCTGGCCACCAATTCACATCAGTCAGATAGGTCGAATCGGACCTGCTTTCATCGTTCCAAAATCTCCTCAGGTGCC
>JAZFYK010000209.1:0-12471 GCA_036443505.1 Gammaproteobacteria bacterium
AATCGAGGTCGGCCGTAAGAAAATCCCGCACAGCCGCCGGAACGGCCGCGACGGAGTAGCGGTAGTTCGGATGATCGATTCCGAATCCAAGCGCGGCCCCGCTTTTTAACGCCTCGCACATCGGTCGATCGAGTTCGAAGCGCAGGAAATGCACGGCAGACGTTTTTTCTTCCGTGCTACGGTCCAGGTCCTCATCGGCGATCGCGTCGACTCTTTCGAAGCCGGCGACCTGCGCGTAGACCGTGTCTTCGATCCCGGTCAGGCGCGCCAGCTCGCGTCGACGCACGTCCGCATCCGGGATCTCGACCATGAAGGTCGCCTTGAGATTGCTGCCGTCGGGAACCAGCGGGTTATAAGCACGCAGCTCGTCCTGGATGGCCTCGAGCTCGAAGATCCGCTCTATGCGGAGCATCTCCTGCACCTGATACCGGATCGTGAGCCGGTCTTCGAAATACAGGGTCGCGCTGGCGCCGATCCCGACCTGGCGGTTCTTCTTATAAGCCATTACCCGCGCGCGAAACTCGGGACGCTGCTTGTGGTATTCCTCCAGGCTCATGAGATCCTCGGGGGCGAGAGGTTCCATGCTAGATCCCGTAGGCATGGCGCAATAAACGTAGCGGGTGGGTGGCCTCTGCAGACTCCGCCACCGAGGCGATCTGCTGAGCCGCCATCGGGCAATCGCTCGTGAACCGATCCGCGGCGGCATCGTCTACGGCGCGTGCAACCGGCCGTGCGATCTTGCGCGATATCGCGTTGTACTCTTTTTTCACGGCGTAGGTACCATCATGACCTGAGCATCGCTCGATGACGCGCACTGTTGTATCCGGGATCAATTCCAGCATATCTCGTGTCTTCAACCCGATGTTCTGCACGCGTAAATGGCAAGGCACCTGGTAGCTCACAGTGCCGAGGCTGTTCTCGAACTCGGTCCGGAGCTTGCCTTCCCGGTGCCGGAGCAGCAGATACTCGAACGGATCGAAAAATGCTCGCGCGACGGCGGCCACTTGCTCATCTTCCGGGAACAGGAGCGGTAACTCCTTCTTGAACATCAAGACGCAGGACGGAATCGGTGCGACCAGATCCCAGCCCGCAGACACCCACCGAAGCAATTCGTCGATGTTGCTGTCCTTGAATCGCTCAATGCTCTTAAGATCGCCCAGTTCGAGCTTGGGCATGCCACAGCATCGCTCCCGGCGAGCCAGCGCTGTGGGGATGGCATTGTGCTCCAGCACCGCTACAAGATCCTCGACCAGCTCGGGTTGGTTGCGGTTGCCATAGCAGGTCGCGAATACGACGACCTTACCCTGCGTACCGCCGGCCGGCTCGCCCTGGACGTCGCTGCGACCGACTCTGTCGCGCAACCGACGGCGCGCGCTGTTGGCGTGGTACTTCGGGACGGGCGCGTCGACATGCACGCCGAGAGCGCCCTGGAGCACCTGCCGGCCGAGCTTGGAGCTGTTGACCGCGTTGACCGCCTGCGACACGACGGGAATACCCGCGAGCTTGCCGACTGTATCGGTCGAACTCAACAACTTGTCGCGTAACTTCGTCCCGCCGTCGTTGAACTGCTTCACCTTGGCCCGCAGCATCAGATGCGGAAAATCGACTGCCCATTCGTGGGGTGGTACATACGGGCACTTCGTCATGTAACACATATCACAGAGATAGCAGTGCTCTACTACCTCCCAATAGGCTTTCTTCGGCACGGAATCCAATTCGCCCGTGTCGGATTCATCGACTGCGTCGAACAGGGTCGGGAAGGCATTGCAGAGGCTGAAGCAGCGGCGGCAACCGTGGCAGATATCGAAGACCCGCTCGAGCTCCGTCAGCAGCGGCTCTTCGGCCGTGTACTCGGGACGTCGCCAGTGGATCGGGAGGCGCGTTGGCGCCTCGAGGCCCCCTTCTCTAGGTGGTGGTTTCATTGCAAGCTGTCAAAAAACACTCAGGCGAGCGCGCCCCAAGGGCACTTCCTTCGGGGCGCAAGACAAGGCAAGAATCGACGAGAAAGCGCAGTGTACACGCAGTTTGCCGCTTCGCGCCCTCGCATATTTGAATCGATTCTTAACGCCGTATTGTGCCGCCTGAGGGTTTTTCAGTCGTCTAAGGTATCGAGGGCCTTCTTGAAACGATTAGCATGCGAACGTTCGGCCTTGGCCAGCGTCTCGAACCAGTCGGCTATCTCCTCGAAATTCTCATCCCGGGCAGCCTTCGCCATGCCAGGATACATATCCGTGTATTCGTGCGTCTCGCCGGCGATCGCGGCCTTGAGATTTGCATCCGTCGCGCCGATCGGCAGTCCCGTGGCCGGGTCGCCGACGGCTTCCAGGTATTCCAAGTGCCCATGCGCGTGGCCCGTCTCGCCCTCCGCGGTGGAACGAAAGACGGCGGCCACATCGTTGTAACCCTCGACGTCGGCTTTTGCCGCGAAGTACAGGTAGCGCCGGTTGGCCTGGGACTCGCCGGAGAAGGCGTCCTTGAGGTTTTGTTCGGTATTACTATCCTTCAGATCCATTGTCTTCCTCCTCATGAAGAGACGGTTAGTCCGTTGTCTCGCTTCGTCTGCGCCTTCTACAGGGCCGCCGGAGAATCCGATTTAGACTGAGTCTAACTCTAAAGGCTAATGTAATGCGCCCCTGTAAACGTGTCAACCGGCAGACGGCGCGCCATGTTTGACCGGGTCAGGCACGCTGTGTACCGTGGCGCGGTTGCGGTGACGGCCGGAAATGATGGCGGCAAAGAAAGATGCAGGTGTGAGCGGACTGGAGAAGTCCCTCGCCGAACTCGAGTCCCTGGTTGACCGGCTCGAGAACGAGGAGTTGCCGCTCGCGGAAGCGCTCAAGGAGTTCGAACGCGGCGTGAAGCTCACGCGGGAATGTCAGACGACGCTCAAAAAAGCCGAGCAGACGGTCGAGATCCTCCTGAAGAAAACCGCCGACGGCGACCCCGAACCCTTCGAGCCCGGCGACGACAGCTAACTAGGTGACGGTCGCGGTGAAATCGACGCCCTGGAGGCGCTCGATCAAGGAGCGCAGGAACATCTTGTTGAAGAGCAGCTGACTGGCCGCAGAGGCCTGCTCGAGCAGCGTCGAACTGATTCGGATGATGGTGACCGCTTCGTCGGCTTTGATCGTGGCTGTGCGCCTGGCCCCGTCGACGTAGCTGGTCGCGCCGAAACAGTCGCCCGGACCCAGAACTCCAGCCTCCCGCCGGCCCGATTCGACGGAAACCTTGCCACTCACGATGATGTAGAAACGATCATCGAGTTCGCCCTCTCGGAAGATCTCCTCTCCTGACGAGTAGTCGTGCCACTCGCTGGCACGCAAGATTTCCCAGATCTCCGAATGGGAGAAATCGTAGAAGAAACTGAGCCTGCGCAATAAATCGAACTGCTGCTGCTTGTCGAGCCGTTCGTTGTGAGTTCGCAGTTCCTGATGAATCTGCGTCAAGGCCACCGCGAAATCCGCGCCCGTTGGATAGCGCATACCCGCGTTCTTGTGCAGGGCTACAATGGTTACCTGTTCGAGTTCCTCAGAGATCTCCGCACGCAGTGAGTGTATTGGCGTCGGTGTCGCGTAGACGATCTGGTGTAGTAATTTGGCGAGATTGTCCGCCCGGAATGGTCTGAATCCCGTCAGCAACTCATACATCACCGCGCCCAACGAGTAGATATCCGACCTCGGCGTAATCTCAGCCGCCTGAACCTGCTCCGGTGACATATAGCTCGGTGACCCCGCGATGCCCTCGATTCGGGATACAACCGAATCGCTCACGAGCGCGATGCCGAAGTCGATAATCCGAACGTCGTTGTCGGCCGTCAACATGATATTGCCGGGCTTTACGTCCCGGTGAACGACGCCACGACTGTGCGCGTAATGGAGAGCCTTCGCGCATTTGAAAACGATCTCGACTACATCATCGATCCGCAACAGATTGTCGGGGCGGCAGTAAGCGGATAAGGTCCTGGCGCCATGGATCGGCTCGCAAACGACATAGTATCTTCCGTCTTCTTCGCCGGCATCGTAGACGGGGAGGATGTTGGGATGTTGCAGGCGGCCCATCATCTGGGCTTCGTTATAGAACATCTTCCGAGTGGCTTTGGCCTTTTTCTCGTCTTCCTCGCTCTGGACGTCGTAGATCTTGATCGCGACATCCCGGCCGTAGTAGGGATCGTGCGAGAGGATGACGCGGCCGTTGCTACCCCGCCCGAGATCTTTGATGATCTCGTACTTACCGATACGCTCAGGAAGGTTGGATCCCGAAGTGCGAGTCGATGATGCTTCCGCAGTGGCCTGGACCATATCAGAATATCGGTATTGATCTCACCAACAAAAGACAGGCCGTTGCCATAGCGGCTGCCACAATGTCATCCAGCATAATGCCGATTCCACCGCGCAATCTGTGATCTAGATCGCGGATCGGCCAGGGCTTGGCGATATCAAAAAACCGAAACAGAACAAAGGCTACCAGCAGCCAGAGCGGCTCTGCGGGTAGCACCAGGCAGGTCGCGAGAAAGCCCACGATTTCATCCCAAACGATCGCGGGATGGTCGTGAGCTTGAAGTCGGCGTGCACTCTCGCCGCAGATCCACACGCCGAAGACGAACAGCGCCGCGATCAGAGCGGCCTTCGCCTGCAGGGACCAACCCATGATCAGCCACGCCGGCACGAGGGCGATCAGCGTCCCAGCCGTGCCAGGCGCCTTCGGTGAGAGCCCGGCGCCGAAACCGAACGCGACGAAGTGAACCGGCTGCGTGAGCAGCGATGCCGATAGTCTTTGAGTCGGCATACTCAGAAATGACTGTGCCCGGCGTAAGCCGGGCTGAAGGGCTCGCCACCGCGGCGGCATTCGACCCCGGCGCCGAGCACGAGTTCGCCGATCCGGCGAGCGCTCGCGCCGGATGCTTCCAGGGCAGCCTCCACGGCTTGAGCCTTTGCCGCCGCCGCCGTGAAGCAGAGTTCATAGTCGTCGCCCCCGCTAAGCGCATACGCCTGCGCCGTCTGCGGCGGAAAGAGCGCGAGCAGCTCTGCCGAGAGCGGAAGGTGCTCGACGTCGATGATCGCGCCGCAACCGCTAGCCTGGCAGAGATGCCCGAGGTCCGCGATCAAGCCATCGGAGACGTCGATCGCGGCGCTGGCGATGGAAGCCAGGGCCCGTCCTGCCGCAACCCGCGGGCTGGGCCGATAGAACCGCTCGGCCAGCGCGCGATGCTCCGGGCCCGCGTCATTGGCGTCCTCGTTGATCAGTGCGAGCCCCGCTGCCGCGTCACCCAGGGAGCCTGTGACATACACATCGTCACCGACATGAGCGTCACCGCGAGTCAGCAGCCCGTTCGTCTCGACCGACCCGACCAGATGCAGCGTCGCGCTCAAGGGCCCTCGCGTGAGATCACCGCCCACAAGACTCACCTCGTGTGCCGCGGCCAACCCGAAGAATCCCGTCGTGAAGCCCTCGAGCCATTGCTCGTCCGCATCGGCGATGGTCAAGGCCAGCGTGCACCACCGCGGTTGCGCGCCCATAGCCGCAAGATCACTGAGATTGACGGCGAGAATTCGATAACCGATCGCATCGGCCGTCGTCCGTTTCGGAAAGTGCACACCCTCGACCAGCGTATCCGTGGCCATCGCGAGCGGCCCGGTTGCATTCACTACAGCCGCATCGTCTCCAATTCCCACCAGGACGTCGGGGTCGTCGACCGTCTGAGCAAAGAAACGCTGTATCAGTTGAAATTCGTCTCGACTCACATCACGCCCCGCTGACGGAATGACCCCGGCCTTCGATCACGTCGGCTGCCTTATCCAATACGGCATTGACGAAGCGGAAGCAATCGGGCGGCCCGTAGCGCTTGGCAAGTTCTACGGCTTCGTTGATCACGACTTTGGTGGGCACGTCGGGACGGCTGTTGAGTTCCTCGAGACCGAGTAACAAGATGGCCCGGCCGATCACATCCACGGTCTTAACATCTCTGTCCGCCTGAGCCGTAATGAGCGAATCCAGACTCGTGACGTTGCCGATGACGGCCGCCAGCAGTTCCTGAAAATAGCCTTTGTCGATTCGTGCATATTCCGGCGCCGATGCGAACTGCTCGAGGAGCTCCGCGAGGTCGTGCCCCCCCAGTTGCCACTGATACAGCGCCTTGATCAGCAGATCACGAGCTCCTTGGCGAGAACGGACCGAACTACTGTCCTTAGCCGGCATTTCCAATCCTTGTACGGCGCGAGGCTAGCCGCCTGCTAGTGGTCGAGCTGCCGGAGCAAAGTGGCCATCTGGATCGCAGAGAGTGCGGCATCGGCGCCCCTGTTGCCGGCCTTGGTCCCGGCCCGTTCGATCGCCTGCTCGATGGTGTCCACGGTGAGCACGCCATACCCCACCGGAATCCCATGCTTGGCGCTGACCTCGGCAATGCCGCGGCTCGCCTCACCGGCGACGAAATCGAAATGTGGCGTCGCACCGCGAATCACGCAACTCAGCGCGATGAGCGCGTCGTGCCGTCGACTCGTAGCCAGCTTCTGCAAAGCCAGAGGCGCCTCGAAGGCGCCGGGCACGCGGACGACTTCGATATCGTCCTGATTCGCGCCGTGTTTGAGCAGGGTATCTATCGCACCACTGAGCAACCGGTCGACGATATAGTCGTTGAAACGCGACGCGACGATGCCGAAACGTAAGCCGCGCGCGTCGAGGTCCCCTTCCACGGTCTTGATCGGCTCGTCCACGACAACTAGTCCGACGCGCCGTCGTCGGACGAGACGTATTCCACGACTTCGAGACCGAAGCCGGACAGCGCGTGCATCTGCTTCGGTGCGCTCAGCACGCGCATGCGTTTGACCCCCAAGGCCCTGAGGATCTGCGCGCCCGTACCGAAGGTGCGTAACTCGGTCGCGCCATCCCGTTGGGTCACGATGTCGTTCTCGCTTCGCTCCAGGCCTCGCAGTACGCCCATGAAATCCCGCGGCGATTCTTCCTGACGGAGGATAACGATCACGCCGCGTCCTTCCTCCGCGATTCGCTTCATGGCATCTCGCAGCGGCCAGCCCAAACGAGAATCGAGGACGCCTAGCACGTCGCTGAGTGTGTCCTGGATGTGCACGCGGACCAGCACGGGCGTCTTCGCATCGAGCTCGCCGCGCACGAGCGCCAGGTGGACCAACCGGTTCACGTGATCCTCGAAGGACACCAGGCGAAACGCGCCGAACTCCGTTTGGACCTCGAGTTCTGCGATCGCCTCGACTGACTCCTCCTTCTCCAGGCGATAGCCGATCAGATCGGCGATCGTCCCGATTTTCACCTTGTGGCGGCGGGCGAAACGAAATAGATCGTCGCGGCGAGCCATCGTGCCGTCCTCGTTGAGTACCTCAACGATCACGGCGGCGGGCTCCAGGCCCGCCAGCCTCACGAGGTCGCAACCCGCCTCGGTATGCCCGGCCCGTGTCAAGACACCGCCGGGCTGGGCCATCACGGGAAATATATGGCCCGGTTGGCGCAGATCCTCCGGCCGGGCGTCCGGGGCGACGGCCGAACGCACGGTGCGCGCCCGATCATGGGCCGAGATGCCCGTCGTAACGCCTTCGGCAGCTTCGATCGAGACCGTGAAATTCGTCGTCCGGCGCCGATCGGTATCGCTCACCATGAGCGGGAGACGCAATTGCTCGCAGCGCGCGCGCGTCAGTGTCAGGCAGATCAGGCCACGCCCATAGCGAGCCATGAAATTGATGTCGTCGGGAACGACTTTGGTGGCGGCCATGATCAGGTCGCCCTCATTCTCCCGGTCCTCATCGTCCAGGATGATGACCATCTTGCCATCGCGCAGATCCGCGATGATCTCTTCGGTGCTATTGAGCCCCGTCCAGGCACCTTCAGGATTGACTGGTGTAACCATGCTTCTCTAGCAACTCCAGGCTAACGCCGGCCGCCGTCTCTCGGCTGGTCGTCAGCCGCTCGAGGTAACGGGCGATAATGTCGACCTCAATATTAACAGCGGTGCCGGATTTGTACCTCGTCATGATGGTCTTTTCCTGGGTGTGGGGGATGATATTGACCTCGAATGTCACTTTCGCCACAGCGTTCACGGTCAGGCTGACTCCATCGACCGCGACGGCGCCCTTACGCGCGATATAGGGCGCCAGGTCCTGCGGGACCTCGAACTGGATCACCTGGGAACGGGCAGACTGACGGATGTCGGTCACATGGCCGATGCCGTCCACATGCCCAGTCAGCAGATGGCCGTCCAACGGCTCCCCGAGCCGCAGCGCCGGCTCGAGATTGACGTTCGCCCCAACCGGTAGTTCTCCGAAGGTCGTGACGCCGAGCGTCGCCAGGGACACATCCACTTCTAGGCGCTGTCCGGCTGACTTGACGACGGTCAGGCACACTCCGTTAACGGCAACGCTATCGCCCTCGTGCAGCGTGGGCAGGCCGGCATCCTGGATATCGATCGTCATACGGCGGTCGCCACCGACATCGGCTTGTTCGACGATCTGCCCTACGCCTTTGATGATGCCGGTAAACACGCGTATTAACGATCGGTTAGCGGGCTGGCCACCGTACTGGGCCGCGCGATGATGCGCAAGTCGTCGCCGATCCGGCGTACGTCCTGATAGTCGAACGAGATTCGCTGTTCGAGGCTGGCCAGCGAGTCGATCGCGAACATGCCCATCGCGCCGGTGCCCAGCAGCTGGGGTGCCATATAGATGATCAGCTCATCGATGAGGCCCTCGCGGATCAGTGCACCGTTGAGTGCGGCACCGGCTTCTACCCACACTTCATTGAACTGAAGCTCGCCGAGGCGCTCCAGCACCTGGGCCAGGTCGCAGTGGGGTGAGCCGCCGACACGCTCGATCGTCGCGCCGCGCGCCAGCAAGTCGCGGTCCGCTGTCGACTCCGCTTGCGTGGTGAAGATTAGAACTTCGCCGGGCTTCGATAACATCCTGGCGTTCGCCGGGGTCTGCAGCTTGGAGTCGAGGATGACGCGCGCGGGCTGGATTAAAGCCGGCGCCGGTTCCTCGGGCCGCGCATCGAGAGACGGATCATCGGACAGCACGGTGCCGATGCCCGTCATGATCGCGCTTGACCGCGCACGCCAGAGATGTGTGTCCGCCCGGGCGGCGGCCCCCGTAATCCACTGACTCTGGCCGTTTGCGAGCGCCGTGCGCCCATCCAGGCTCACCGCGAGCTTACTGCGAACCAACGGACGGCCCCGCGTCATACGCGAGAAGAAGCCGGGGTTCAATGCGGCCGCGGCGTCGTTGACGATGTCGAGATCGACCCTGACGCCCGCGTCCCGGAGGCTGGCGATACCGCTGCCGGCCACCTTCGGGTTCGGGTCGATCCCCGGACACACGACACGAACGATGCCCGCTTCGATCAACGCCGCGGCACAGGCGCCGGTCTGGCCGACGAAGTTGCAGGGCTCCAGCGTGACGTATGCAGTCGCGCCGGCAGCCGCACTACCGGCGTGTGCCAACGCGACGCGTTCGGCATGAGCACCGCCGGCCCGCTCGTGCCAACCCTCACCGATTACGCGATCGTCTTTAACCAGGACACAGCCGACCCGTGGATTCGGGTCCGTCGTGTACAAGCCGCGGGCCGCCAGCTTGATCGCCCGAGCCAGATGTTCGGCGTCGGCGTGCGCCGTCATTTTTCGTCGTCGTCGGGAAGGAGTGACATCTGCTCTCGCTCCGCCAGCGGGCTGGGCCGGGACTTCAATCTCTGAATCTCTTCCTGGAACTCGGTGATATCCTGAAAGCTGCGGTAGACGGACGCGAAACGCACGTAAGCCACCTCGTCCAGCCCATGCAGTTCCTCCATGACCCGGTCGCCGATGAGCCGTCCCGTCACCTCGCGTTCACCAATGGTCTGGAGCCAATGGATAACCCGGCCGATGCTCTTCTCGACGTCCTCGCTCTTTACCGGGCGTTTCTCCAGCGCCCGCAGGATACCGGAGCGAAGCTTGATCTCGTCGAACGGCTCCCGTCGGCCATCGCGTTTTATGACACGCGGCATCACGAGCTCCGCCGATTCGAAGGTGGTGTAGCGCTCGCCGCAGGAACGGCACTCACGCCGACGCCGTACCTGCAGGCCCTCGCCGGCCAGGCGTGAGTCGATGACCTTGGTCTCGTCGTGACTACAGAACGGGCAATGCACAGACCACCCCGCGGACCTTGTTATGCGTTAGGCGTAAACCGGATAGCGCTGACACAGCTCGAGCACTTCGCCTCGAACCCGATTGATAACGGAGTCGACTTTAGCCGGGTCATTGACATCGTCCAGGACATCCGCGATCCAGCCGCTGAGTTGGGACGTCTCGTCCTCCTTGAAGCCTCGCGTGGTAATCGCCGGGGTACCGATTCGAAGTCCGCTCGTGACTCGCGGCGGCCGCGGGTCACCAGGCACCGCGTTCTTGTTGACCGTGATATTGGCGCGGCTCAATGCATCCTCTGCCGCCTGTCCCGTGATCTCCTGTTCGATCAGGTCGACGAGCATCAGGTGGTTGTCGGTACCCCCGGAGACGATCTTGTAGCCGCGATCGATGAGTGTCTCCGCCATGCGACGCGCATTAGCAAGCACCTGCTGCTGGTAGTCCTTGAAGTCGGGCCTCGAAGCCTCGGCCAGAGCGACTGCCTTGGCGGCGATGACGTGCATGAGCGGGCCGCCCTGGGTACCGGGAAACACCAACGAGCTAAGCCGCTTGGTCAGGTCCGGGTTCTCCCGGGCGAGGATCATCCCGCCGCGCGGACCTCGCAGCGTCTTGTGTGTCGTCGTCGTCGTGACGTCGGCAATCGGGACGGGGTTGGGATAGAGGCCGACGGCGACGAGCCCTGCCACATGCGCCATGTCCACCATGAGAAACGCACCGACTTCATCGGCGACCTCGCGGAAACGCGACCAGTCGACGATCCGGGAGTAGGCGGAGAAGCCGGCGACGATGACCTTGGGCTCGTGTTCACGCGCGAGTGCCGCCATCGCGTCGTAGTCGATCTCGCCGCTGCTCTCGTCGATCCCATATTGGGCGACATTGAAGAGCATGCCCGAGAAATTCACTTTGGCGCCGTGGGTCAGGTGGCCGCCGTGGGGCAGACTCATGCCGAGCAGCGTGTCGCCCGGCTCCATCATGGCCAGATATGCGGCGGCGTTAGCCTGGGAGCCTGAGTGTGGTTGAACATTCGCATAGGCCGCGCCGAAGAGTGTTTTGGCGCGCTCGATGGCGAGCGACTCCGCGACGTCGACGAATTCGCAACCGCCGTAGTAGCGTCTGCCGGGATAGCCTTCCGCGTATTTGTTCGTCAGGACGGAGCCCTGCGCCGCCAGAACTCTCGGGCTCGCGTAATTCTCCGACGCAATGAGTTCAATATGCTCTTCCTGTCGTCGCTCCTCGCCTCGCAGCGCCTGGAAGAGGTCGTCATCAAATCCCTGGATCTGGTAATCGTCGGTAAACATGGTCAGCGTCCGGTGCCGTCGAAGAAGACTCTGTGATTCGGGGGGAGCGCATTGTAACCCCGTTACAGCAATGCGGAAGGGGAATCGAGGAGACCCTCGACAGACCGCGTCCACGCGCGGGCGAGGTTGGTCCGATTATATCCGCCGCCACCCATGCCTAAGACCCGGCCCTCGCAATAACGCTCCGCGAACTCACGCAGTCGGGTCGCGGCATGACCGTGGGCGTCCTCGCTGTACGCCAGATGCGTGATGGGGTCGCCCTTGAGGGAATCCGCGCCGCAGTTCAGAAGCAGTAGCTCTGGCGGGTTCGCGGCCAGATAGGCCTCGACCTCTTCCCAGGCGGTGAGAAACGCCGCGTCGTCGGCCCCGGGCGGCATCGGAATATTGAGCTTGGTCCCCTCCGCCTCACCCTGGCCAGTCTCACTGCGGCTACCCGTTCCCGGATAGAGATAGCGCCCGTCCTCGTGGATGTCCGCGACCATGACTCGGGGATCGTCCTCGAAGCCGTAGAAAACGCCATCGCCATGGTGAGCGTCGATATCGACGTAAGCGAGCCGTTCGATGCCGTACAGGCGCAGCGCGGCCTCGATCGCGACGCCGCAGTCATTGAAGACGCAAAAGCCGGCCGCCCGGCCCCTGGCCGCGTGATGCAGGCCGCCGATCGGTATAAATGCCCGGCGGATGGGCCCCTCCATGATCGCGGCCAATGCTTCGAGCGTACCGCCCACGACATGGGCAGCCGCCTCGTAGACACCGGGATAGGCCGGCGTGTCGCCGCCGTCCAGCAAACCGTGACCCTGCCGCGACTGAGCGTCGACGAAGTCGACGTATTCCGCCGTATGGAAATACTGGATCTCCTCCCGTGTCGCGAGTCGCGGCGGACGCCGAACGACTTGCGATACTTTGGCCGATCGATCCAACTCCGCGATGAATACCTCGTGGCGGTCCGGACCGAAGGGATGACCGTCCGGAAAACCGTAGGACGCAAGCTCCTCGCCGCAGACCACAATCACCTGTTCCGACACCTGCTGCTCCTTCCTC
>JAZFYK010000210.1:0-6317 GCA_036443505.1 Gammaproteobacteria bacterium
CTGGGATGCGGACGGTGACGGCTCGATCTCCAGGGAAGAGTTCGATGACCGCCCCCGCATGGGCCGTGGCGGCTAGCTAACCACGTCGCGTCAATTGGTGCGCTCGCGCCGCGAGCGCACCATACCAGCCGTGTTCTTCACTGAGGCGGACGCTGCGCCGTCCGTGTGTTGCCCGTCTAGATGTTCGGCCTGCCATTAAGCACGACGCTGCTCGTCTTCGGATTTCCGGTTTTCTGGATCGTCTACACGATCGCGTTCCTGATTGTCTCCCGCAACTGGACTGAGGATTCGAACCCAGGAGACGAGGACGCGTGAACACCACGGCGGTCCTGTTCCTCTCCTTCTACTTCGCGCTCGTGCTCGGCATAGGTGTCTGGGCGATGCGCAGTGGTGGGGCCAAGGATCTGGAGGGCTTCCTGTTGGGGGGCCGCAAGATCGGGCCGATCGTCACTGCGTTGACGCTGCAGAGTACGTCCATGAGCGGCTACATGTTCCTCGGCGCGGGTGCGCTCGGATTCGCCGAGGGTTATTGGGCATTGTGGTACGCGGCCGGCGACATCGGCGGCGGCGTACTGAATCTCTCGGTTATCGGGCGGCGGATGCGCAAGTTCTCCCAGATCATCGGCGCGCTGACATCGATCGAGTACCTCGAGCATCGTTACCCGTCGCCGGCCGTGCGCCTGATCGCGGGCTTCCTGACGGTATTTCTATTGGGCTGCTATGTGTTGGCCCAGTTCATCGCCGGCGGCAAAGGCATGCAGCTCGTCACCGGGGTGCCGTACTCACTCGCGTTGCTGATCGCCGTCGGCATCATCCTGACCTACACGCTGCTGGGCGGCTACCTGGCCGTGGCTTACACGGATGCCCTGCAAAGCGTCGTCATGCTGGTCGGTATCGGCTGGATACTCGTCGCGGCGCTTCTCGAGGTGGGCGGCCTGACAGCAGCAAACGAATCGATCGGCTCGATCGACCCGACGCTGTTGTCGGTCTGGGGCCGCGGCCTCGGTTATGAAGGCCAGTGGGGAATTGTTCTTGGCGCCGTGCTGATCTTCTCCGTCGGCTACATGGGCTGGCCGCACGTCGTAACGCGGCATATGGCGATGCAACATCCCGCGACGGCGCGGCAGGCCGGGGCGTACGCCACGCTGTGGAACCTGTTGTTCGTCTCGGCACCTTATCTATTGGGCATCCTCGCGATCATCATCCTGCCGGATCTCGATGACCCGGAGCTGGCCATCCTGCGGCTCGCAGAGAATCTGCTGCCGGCCGCCGTCACGGGAATCGTCATGGCGGCCATCATGGCCGCGATCATGTCGACGGCGGATTCGCTGTTGTTGCAGACCGGATCGGTCGCCTCGCGGGATCTCTACGAACGCTTCATCAATCCCAACGCCTCGGAACGGCAAATGGTCTGGGTGTCGCGCGGCCTCGTGCTGAGCATCGGTCTGGCCGGTTACTGGGTCGCGCTGATCGAGCCACCGACGGTCTTCAGCATTGTCGTGTTCGCGACTTCGGTACTCGGCAGCGCGTTCCTGCCCGCCTATGTTTGCGCGGTCTGGTGGCGCAAAGCCAATACACCAGGCGCGATTGCCTCGATCGTGACGGGGGCGACGATCGCGTTCACCTGGGAGCCCCTGGGACTGGTCGCGACGAGTGGCCTTCATCCGATGCTTGCCGGCGTACTGGCCTCGACTGCCGTGATGCTCTCGGTGAGCCTCGCGACGCAGCGAATCTCGCCCGTGCCCGAGCACGTCGTCGCCGCGATGGACGAAGCGGCGCGCGTCGGGCCCATCCCGAAAGAGATGCTCGCGAGGTTCAGCCAGTCGCTTGGCTAGCCACATGAATCAGGATGCCCGCCGGAAGCGCTCGGCGCCGCGCAGGGGCGGCCGCCTGGCCGCGAATGGCGGCGAACGATCGCGACGAGGCCGTCGCTCCTACGGCGGTTGTGATGCTCTCTCGTAGGAGCGGCCGCCTGGCCGCGCTCGGTCTGTGGCTTGTCGCTATCGGTGTCTGTGGAGCTCAGGATGCCTTCGACGATCCAGGCTTTCATTTCAACGGTTCGTTCAGGACGCGCTACGAGTCGAAAGAGAACTTCGACTTCAGCGGGGGCGACCAGAGCTATCTCCTCACCCAGCTTCGCCTGGCCTTCGGCTATCGCGGCAACGGCCGTTCCAACGTCTATCTCCAGTTGCAGGATGCCCGGGTCTTCGGCGAGAGTCCGACGGGTGTGCCGACAGTCAACCCCGATGCCGTACCGAACATCTACGTCGATCACCTCGATATCCACCAGGCCTATCTGGAGTATGACTTCGGCACCGCGGCGCTTCGCGTCGGGCGTCAGAAGTTCAACCTGGCCGATCAGCGGTTGGTGGCGTCGCTGGAATGGGTCAACACGGCGCGAGTGCACGACGGTATCAGTATAACCCTCGGCGATCCGGGGACGCGCCGGATCGAACTGTTTGCCAGCGCATTGGTTGCGGTCCAGCCCGACAGTTTCAACGACCAGTCAACCGTCGGCAGCCGTTACTTCGACAGCAACTTTAACGGCGTCTTCGTGACCGAGACCGCGTTGTCTCAGGGACAACTGGAGTACTGGTACTTCTACCGCGGCAACGGTGACGTGGGCGACAGCGTGAATACGCTCGGCGCGCGCCTCGTAAGTGGGCGTGAAACATGGCGAGTGGACCTGCAGGGCGCATACCAGTTCGGGGATTTCGACGGCCTCGACCACTCCGCCTACATGATCCATGCGGGCGTGGACTGGACACTGGCGTCCGGGCGTTGGGGCATCGCGTACAACCTGGGCAGCGGCGACAAGGATCCGAACGACCGCGATCACGGCACGTTCGACAACTTGTATCCGCTCAATCATCCGTATTACGGGATTATGGATCTGTTCTCGCTCCAGAATCTTCACAACCTGGAGTTGATCTACGCGCGGACGCTTGCCGAACGAGTCGGTATACAGGTCGGCTGGCAGAGCTTCTGGCTCAACAAGGAAGATACGGATGCCTGGTACAGCGCGGCGCAGCAGCCGCTACGGCAGGCCAGCAGCGACGTCGACAGTTTCGTCGGCAGCGAACTCGACGTCACGGTCGGCCTGCCGCTGGCCGTGGAGCGGCTCACGCTCGTGGCCGGCGCCAGCCGGTTCTTCGGCGGCCAGTATCTGCGCGATACCGGGCCCGCCGGGGATGCGACCTTCTTCTTCCTGCAACTGAGCTATACACCCTGATACAAACTGTGACGGGTCACAGCGTTTTCGGCCAATCGGCTTGCTAATCTCATGATTGTTAAGCGAATTTGCAGCCGGGAATCTGGGGAGTACGTCGATCCGAAGCGGTAGTTCCGCCCGCGGGCCAGCCATACCCTAACCCACCTGGAGTTTTATCGCGGTCACATACGAAGGGGCGGGCACGTACTAGTCGTGCGATAAAAGTATGAGGGTTCTGCTCGTCGAAGACGATGCGAATGACGCCGCGTTCCTGAAGGCCTGTCTGCGCCGTCAGAACGCGAACGCGGTCGAGCTCGTCCGGGTCGAGTCAATGGCGGACGCCATAGCCACGCTGAAAGAGAATCAATTCGATGTCGTCCTGCTCGATCTGAACCTGCCGGACTCCACGGGGCAGGACTCCGTGCACGGCATAAAGGGCGCGGACTCCAATATACCGATCGTCGTGCTCAGTGGCGAAGGCGACGAAGATTTCGCCATCGAAATTCTCAATCGCGGCGTACAGGATTATCTCGTTAAATGGGAGGGTGACGGCCGGACCATCCTGCGTGCAATCCGTTATGCTATCGAGCGAAAACGCTCGGAGGAACGGTTGAGCTTTCTCGCGCAATACGACCCGCTGACACAGATTCCCAATCGACGGCACTTTCAGGATCAACTCGAACGCGCGTCGACACGAGCGCGCCGCGGCAACAAGAAGATCGGTGTCCTGTTTTTCGATCTCGACCGCTTTAAGACCGTTAACGATACTTTGGGGCATCAGACAGGGGATGCATTACTCGGCATGGTGGTGGAGCGGCTCAAGACCTGCGTTCGGAGCGGAGACCTGCTCGCACGTCTCGGCGGCGACGAGTTCGCGATCATGCTCGAAGACATCGAAGGCCCGCTCGCCCTGGAGGGCGCCGCGAAGAATATCCTGGCCGCGTTCAAGGAGCCGTTCGACGTCGGGCCTCGACAGGTGGCGATTACGGCCAGCGTGGGCCTCACGATCTACCCTAACGACACCAACGACCCGATGGCCTTGTTGAACAACGCCGACATGGCGATGTACCGGGCGAAGGACCGGGGGCGCAACAACTTCAAGTTCTTCACGCAGAAAATGCACGAAGAGATCATCGAGTATCATCATTTGGAAAACGATCTGCGGAAAGCACTGCTGAACGACGAGTTCGCCTTGATGTATCAGCCGCAGATCGGTCTGGCGGATGGCAAGGTCCACGCGTTGGAGGCATTGCTGAGATGGAATCACCCCGAACGCGGCTTCCTCCTGCCGGCCGAGTTCATTCCCGTGGCGGAGGAGAGCGGTCATATCGTGCCGATCGGCCTGTGGGTACTCGAGCGCGTCTGCCGGCAGTTTCGAGAATGGCAGGCGACGGGCGCGCCACTCCTGAGGGTTGCGATCAACATCGCCCCGGCCAATTTTCACCAATCGGACTTCCACCGCCAGGTAGAGGCCACGCTCGGGCGGTACGGCATCCCGCCGGCCCTCATCGAACTCGAGTTGACCGAAGGTTCGTTGATGGAGAGCACCGACAGCGTCCAGGACGCATTGAGAAAACTCAAGCTGACGGGTGTGCGGCTAGCCATCGACGACTTCGGCACGGGGCACTCCTGCCTGAATTATCTGCGTCAGTTTCCGATTGACGTGCTTAAGATCGACCGCAGCTTCGTCATGGATCTCGGACGCAACGAGCACGGCACGGCGATCTGCGGGCTCGTTTTGTCCATCGCACGCAGCTTGAATCTGGACGTCGTGGCGGAGGGCGTCGAGAATGAGACGCAGCTTGCCTACCTGACGAAGCACCGCTGCACGTCCGTACAGGGGCAATACTTCAGTATGCCCGTGCGCCCGGAGGAGCTCCCGGAGATATTCAGGAGTCGCGGCACGAAGGCGACGGAGCACCCCATTCGCGATCCACAAGTCGCGGCAGCCGTGTCCGGTTAGTCAGGACGCCTACGATGACCGGCAGCACCGCGCGCATAAAGATCGAACAACAACTCGTCGTGATCGCCGCGGGCATTGGCACGTGGCGCTATGACATCACGAGTGACCGCTTCCATGGCGACGATCTCGTCAGGAAGTTCCTGGGGCTCGATCCATCCGCTGAGACCTTCAACCAGGAAGCGGTCCTGGCGCGGATTCATCCCGACTCGTCCGAAGTCGTGCGGGAGCACTTCTGTAGCATCAAAGACGCCGACGTCACGCACTCCATCTCTTTCCAGGCCAGAAACTCCGACGGCGAAGATCAGTTCGTCACTGCCCGCGCGCGGTTCATACCGGGCCTGGGCGGCAGCGACGGCCAGCTCGTCGGCGTTCTCATGGACGACACCGATCATCATCTCCTGCAGGAGGATCTTCGCAGGAATGAAGAACAATTCAGGATATTGGCAAATGGTATTCCCAGTGGTTTCACGTACCTGGATAAGGATCTGCGAATCGAATTCGCCAACGATGCCTTCCTGCGGCACACCGGATGGCTTGGCAAAGAAATTCGCGGAATGCATATCTCGGAGATACTCGGCCCGGAATCTTATGCTATCCGTAAGGGTTACCTTGAGCGCGCGCTCAATGGCGAGACGGTCTCCTACGAAGCCGTGGGCGCCCGGGAGGGCGGCGCAGGGTTCCTTCATCATGAATACAAACCGAACTTTGACGCGGCGGGTAACGTGCAGGGAATCTTCAGTGTCGCCGCTGACATTACAAACCGCCGGCAAATCGAGCTGGAGCTCGAGTCCAAGCAGGATGAGCTGGTTCGTTCGAACCGCGATCTAGAGCAGTTTGCCTATGTCGCCTCTCATGACCTCAAGGCGCCGCTGCGCGCTATCGATGTATTGGTCCAGTGGTTGCGCGAAGATCTCAAGGACTACGAGGGCGGCGACGTCCACGAAAACCTGGGCCTGCTCGGGCAGCGCACGGAGCGGCTTGGGAGATTGCTCGACGACCTGCTGGCTTACTCGCGCGTCGGGCGCAAGGTCGGGGCACTCGTCGAGGTCGACAGCGCCGAGCTGATCCGAGACATGATCGAGTTACTGGGCGAACCGGAAGGTATCTCCATCGAGGCCAAGGGCGAGCTGCCGACCTTCATCA
>JAZFYK010000211.1:0-2071 GCA_036443505.1 Gammaproteobacteria bacterium
CAGCGGCTCGAGGCCGCGCGGGAGGAACGTGAGCAGGCGACCCGGTTGGAAGAGCAGCGCCTGGTCGATCTCCAGCGGCGGCGTGAGAATGCCGAGCGCCTTCAGGCCGAAGAGGAGGAACGGCTCGCTAGAGAACGGGAGGCCGAAGCCGAACGCCAGCGCCTGGCAGAGGAACAACGTCAGGTCGAAGAGCAGGAGCGCCTGGCCAGGGAGGTGGAGGAAGCGCGCCTCCAAGCCGAGTTCGATGCCGAATTACAGCGCGTGCTGGCGGTGGAAGACGAGCGCCGCCGTGCCGAGGAGTCCGGCCAACTCGACCAGTACATCCGTCTCATCGTGAATCGCATTGAACAGAACTGGATACGCCCGGTAAGCGCACAACCAGGCCTGGAATGTGAAGTGCGGGTGATACAGATACCGAGCGGCGACATCGTGGATGTTCGGATCGGTCGCTGTAACGGCGATGACGCGGTGATACGTTCAATCGAGGCGGCAGTGTTGAGGTCGTCTCCGTTGCCGAGGCCGCCCGTCCCATCGTTGTTCGAGCGCAGTCTTAACGTTGTTTTCGCCCCGGATGCCTGAAGGAAATGCTTAATGCGAGGAAGTTTGTGACTAGAGGATTGCCGGCACGAACGGTCGTGGTCTGCGTGCTGGCCGGTGTGTTCGCTTACCCCGGTGCCGACGCGCAGTTGCGCATCGAGATAACGCGCGGTGTCGACCGACCGATACCGATGGCGATCGTGCCGTTCGGTTGGGAAGGAACCGGCAGCGAGGCGCCGTTCGACCTCACTGGCCTGATCTCAACCGATCTGCGGCAGAGTGGACGTTTCGACCCGCTCGATGACCGCGACATGGTATCGCGCCCGACACTGCCGGCCGACATAACGTTCCAGGATTGGCAGATTCTCGACGTGGACGTCCTGGTCATCGGCCGAATAGAGGAGATGGGACCGAGTCAATACGGGGTGATCTTCCAGTTGTTCGACGTGCTGCGCGGCGAACAACTGTTGGGGTTCCGGCTGACGTTCACAGCCGACGAGCTGCGAGCGACCGGCCATCGCATCTCCGACATGATCTTCGAGGCCCTGACCGGCATTCCCGGCGTGTTCAGCACGCGGATCGCCTACGTGAACCAGGAGGGCGAGGGCGAGAATAGCCGTTATCGACTGATCGTCTCCGATGCCGATGGCGCCAATCAACAAGTCGTCGCGGACTCTCCCGAACCGCTGATGTCGCCGAGTTGGTCGCCCGACAGCCGCAAGCTCGCCTACGTGTCATTCGAGGGAGAGCAGTCCGCAATTTATATACAGACGCTCCGGACCGGGATCCGGGACCGCGTGTCGGCGCGTGCCGGCATCAACGGCGCGCCGGTATTCTCTCCCGACGGTCGAATGCTGGCGCTCACTTTGTCCAGGGGCCAGGGAAACTTGGATATCTATTTGCTCGATCTGGCCGGTCAGGTCTTGACGCGGCTGACGCGAGACACGGCCATCGATACCGAGCCCACGTGGGCGCCTGACGGTGAGAGCATCTATTTCACATCGGATCGCGCCGGCGGCCCGCAGGTGTATCGCGTGGAGACCCGGCTCGGCGCACGGGTCCAACGCGTGACGTATGAGGGCAGCTACAATGCGCGGCCGAGAGTCTCTCCGGACGGCAAACAGCTAGCCGTCATCCATCGAGTCCAGGACAACTACCGGATCGCCGTCGTGGATCCCGATACCGGACTCACTCAGGTCCTGAGCAACGGAAGTCTGGACGAGTCACCGAGTTTCGCGCCCAACGGCGCCCAGATCATTTATGCGACGCGAGAGCGGGGCGTGGGCGTGTTGTCCTCGGTCAGCACCGACGGCCGCATCCATCGGCAGATCGCATCGGTGGCAGGGGATGTACGGGAGCCGGTCTGGTCGCCGTTTCCGCGAAGTTAAACGCAGATTAAGCCTGGACAACTGTTGTAACATGCTGCCCTGGATATAGATAAAGGGATTTCGCACATGGCTCGACAAGTTCTGCTGCTGTTTCTGCTCGGTGCGGGCGTGGCCCTGGTTGGCTGCGGTGGCGACTCGGCGACTGT
>JAZFYK010000212.1:0-2608 GCA_036443505.1 Gammaproteobacteria bacterium
ACACCCTCAATTTCAGCTTTGGCTCCGGCATCGTCGCCGCCGGTACAGGAATTCTTCTCAATAACGAGATGGACGACTTCTCCGCCAAACCGGGGGTGCCGAACGCCTTCGGGCTCATCGGGGGCGAGGCAAACGCCATCGAGCCGGGCAAACGCCCGCTGAGCTCCATGACACCGACGATCGTATTCAAGAACGGCAAACCCTATTTTGCCACCGGCAGTCCCGGGGGCAGCCGTATCATCACGACCACATTGCAGATCATCATGAACGTCGTAGACCACGGCATGAATATCGCGGCCGCCGCGGCCGCCTCGCGAATCCATCACCAATGGCTACCCGACAAGCTGCGCGTGGAGGTGGGCATCAGCGACGATACCCTCGACCTGCTGAGCGCCATGGGACATCACATCGATATCGGCAATGCCATGGGCAGTACCCAGACGGTCATGCGCATCGATGGGGGATTTTTCGGCGCCGCGGACCCGCGGCGCCTCGGTGCGAAGGCCCAGGGATACTAACCCGGTACCCGTTGCACACGCCCGCCCATTCAGCAGACGGCGCTGAAACTCGACAACTTGCGCACCAGCCCGATATAGGGCGAGTTCAAATTGTAATAGAGAACGAACTCGTCATTCTCGTAGAGGCTGTCGCCATCGTTCCAGGGAGGCATGCGATGGTCGACCAGGGTGCTCTCGTCGGGCTCGTAGCTCGCCATTAAATAGTCGAGCGAGGCCGTCTTGCCCTGCTCGCGCATGATGGCGATTGCTTGCTTCGCCTCCTCCGCGTGGAGTAAGACCACGCTCTCATAGCTTCGCTTTCTCACGGCATACTCCTGAATAGACGTGGTCAACGTCTGGCCGTGTCTCTCTCCTTATTCTTATTGGGGCGCGTCCTTCATACCCCGAAACTGCCGCATAGCGTGCTCTGCGGCGGACCTGGCGTCCCGGACTGCACTTGCGGCGTCGGGTTGAGCCAGGATTTCCAGATAGTTTGCCACTGGTCACGCCTCCGATTCTGTGGCGTGCGTCACTAAATGGATGAGAAGTGGGTAGCGACTCGGCGGCGTCGCGATTGACCGGCGCTTCCCCCGGCGCTAGCTTTAATTATCCTCCCGAATAGCCCTTCCTGGGAGAGACCCGGCAGGCGCCGGACGGCTGACCGCAAATCTCATGGCAACGATTCAGGACGAACTGCAACTCACCTCCACCGATGCCACGGAGGTCAATCTGACCATCGCCGGCACCGGCGGGCGCTGCTATGCCTTCCTCATCGACTGGCATATCCGCATCATTCTGGCGCTCGCCTGGCTCATTGGAATGGCCGCCCTCCTCGGTCTGATGGACGGTCGCGGTTTTTTCGATGAGGTATTCGATGGCATCGGCAGTTTCGTGTTCTACGTCGTCATCCTGCCTCCGGCTCTACTGTATTTTCTCTACCATCCGGTCCTGGAAATCGCGATGAAAGGGCGCACACCCGGAAAACGCGCCGCCGGAATTCGCATCGTCACGGTGGAGGGCCAGACGCCGGACGTGTCCGCGCTGCTCATTCGAAACATTTTTCGTCTCATCGACTCACTACCGTTATTTTACGCCGTCGGTTTGATCTCCGTGCTGCTGAGCGCGCGCCAGGTTCGTATCGGCGATATGGCTGCCGGCACCTTGCTGGCATATGAGAAAAAGCTGACCAGCAATGCATTTCAGCGATTTGCCGCTCCGGATGACGGCGCGCTCAATCTGCCGGCCATGGAGGTCGCCCAGGATTTGCTCGAGCGTTGGAAGACACTCGCTCCCGACAAGCGTTCGCGGATCGCCGCCAAGCTGATCAGCGCCCAGGGAGAGACGCTGCCTGCCAATGTGTCCAAACGTGCGTTCGATCAGGAAATGCACAAGCGGCTGGCGAGGCTTGCCCATGCCCCGCGCACTTGAGGCGCCCCGGGAGGATCGGACTCTCGTCCATTGGCTGCGCCGGCGGGTACCGGATTGGCAACGCCTCGGCGATCTCCTGAGCGAGCAACGCGATCGCGCCAGCGAATCCTACGCCGAGGTCATCGAGCTGGTGGATCGATTTCGGTCGCTGGGCCGCGATCTGTCCCTTGCAAGAGCGCTGTTGCCCGGAAGCGCTCTCTGCCGAGAGCTGGAGAACCTGTTCCTCAAAGCCCACGAGGCCGTGTTTCGTCGCCCGACGCAGCTGAAAGCGCAACTCATCGAGTTGTTCAGAGACGAGGTGCCGCGCGTCTTCCACGACATGAGCGCCACCATATGGATCACGGTGACGTTATTTTTCGGAACGGGACTGCTCGGTTGGCTTTTGGTGAGCTTTAATCCCGAGCTGGCTTCCCTGTTTGCATCCGAAAAGATGATCGAAGAGGTGCAACGGGGCGAGCTCTGGACCGATGGCATCCTGAATATCGTTCCATCATCCGTCCTGTCCGTTCAGATCATGGCGAACAACATCATCGTGTCTTTGTTCGCCTTTGCGCTGGGAGCGCTCTACGGGCTCGGCACGATCTACATCATCTCGCTGAACGGGTTCATGCTCGGCGGGATATTCGCCTTTACCGCCAAATACGATATGGCGGGGCGCCTCTTCAACTTCGTCATCGCCCATG
>JAZFYK010000213.1:0-2049 GCA_036443505.1 Gammaproteobacteria bacterium
CAACATACTGCTACCCGGTGGCACCGAACTTCTCGTTCGTGGGAGCCGCCAGCCCCGATGGTCGACGGAATATGTCGGTGATGGCGGCTGGATCATCGATGCGTCAAACGCCGGTGAGCCGGACGGAATTTACCGGGTCTGGACACCGAAGGGACGGAACGTCCCCGCGTTCGTCAACGATCCTCCGCTGACAGAGTCGGCACAGGCTGCGTTTGCCGCCTACGATAAGATGGCCGACGATCCGGCTCTGGAATGCATACCAACTGGAATGCCCAGGGCAATGACCAGTTCCGGCGGCGTGCACCCATTAGAGTTCGTCCGGCGCGGTGAGGACATACTGATACGGTTAGAGATCTTCGATAACGTCCGGGTGATCCACATGGGTTCTGATGCGGACCCGGAAGATCAACCATACAGTTCTTTAGGCTATTCCATAGGGCACTGGGAGGGAGAGACTCTCGTCGTGACGACGACGCGGATCAACTGGCCCTACTTCGATCTGAATCCGATACCTCTACAGGGTGTCCCGCAGAGCGAAGCGGTGGAGATGGTCGAACGGTTCACTCTGAGTGCCGACGAGACCGAGCTGGTCTACGACCTTGCGGTCACCGATCCGGCAACGTTCACGGAGCCCGTTTCGGCTCCCAGCCTCTTCACCTGGCAATGGCAGCCCGGCGTAGAAGTAGAGCCCTACGAATGCGTGATCGGCTGATCGGCGTCCAGTAAAACTTTTCTCCGCTAGGACCTAGCGACCCTCTCGCCGCGACGTTTACGCCGCCGCCGTCACCTTGCCCTTCCACATCCCGTCATGCGTGAACGCTTTCCACACCCACGGCGCCCAGCGCAACAGCGCGAAGCTCAGCCACAGCGCCCACGCCAGCATCGCCGCCTTATAGAACCACAGGGACACGGAAATCGCGGCCACCTCCGGCGTCGTGCCGGCGGATTGATCCTCGAACCAACTTAAGCCGCCGAACTGTACAGGCGATACGATCTGCATGTCCGGTTCTCCGAGCAGGCCCATAGGGATCGCAACCACTAACGCCACGAGCACCGTCACGGTCAATAGTCCCAGGCCAAGCTGCAGCCCATTGAACAACTTCGGCTTCAGATCCAGACTCACCTGGCCACGCCAGCTCATCGCAAACGCCCACGCGCCGAACAGCAACAACACCGGCCACGCGAACGTCGAGAACCCGAGTCCGAGCAGCAGCCACTCGTGTGCGCGCAACGGGCTCCACTTGAGCCGCGCGAGGATGAACGCGGCCAGAGCGAATACTAAAAGCTCGGGCCAGTAGAGTACCGCCGGCCCCAAAGTCGGTCCCGACGCGTACAACAGCCACCGATTCGCCGGCAGCTGCAACGATGCCAGCAGGTTGCTCGCGCCCGCCCCAAGATCGACGATCGGCAGCGACGAACGAATGCCGCTGGCCCCATCGATCGTCCAGGCGAGATTCACCCGATGCTCACCGGGCACGATCGGAAGCTCCAACAGGCCCGCATCCAACTGCAATGGCATCGGTCGCCCGTCGATCGTGACACTCTGCAGCTCACTACCGTCAGGCAAACGAATCGTATGTTGCGCGCCTTGCGTGCTGCGGTAATCGAAAATCAGATTCGATCGCGCCGAACGTTCCCCGATCTCCGCAGAGTACTCCACCGAATCGATCGCCATCGTGTCACCCGCGCTCGGCAACGGCCGGGTTAGCGTGACGACCAACGTCTCACCCGGCCGCGGGTAATACTCCGGCACGTAGAAACTCGGGTTCGGCCGCTCGGGAAGCGTGCCGGGCAAGCCGTCATACTCCGCGTGCCAGATCGGACTCACGCTGAATCGCCAGACCTCCGTCCAAGGCATATCTTCCACCGCCGTCAGCGTCGCACTCTCGGCCGTCGGAATACGGGACTCCCAGGAAACGAAGCGTTCCCCGGCCGCCATCGCGATCAAGGCGACACCGTCGCTAACCTCGATGCCCGGCGTCACGACCGCTTCGTTCGGCAGCAGACTGACAGGCAGCGTAAATGCGCCTTCCGCCGGCGCCCGGCGAA
>JAZFYK010000214.1:0-13336 GCA_036443505.1 Gammaproteobacteria bacterium
AGATAGCGACGTGGCCAAGCTACGCTCCATCTCGGACGAAGCGCATGCGTTGGTGCGTGAGTACAAGGGCTCCCACTCCGGCGAGCACGGTGACGGACTCGTGCGCTCGGAGTTCCTCGAGCCGATACTCGGATCGCAGATCGTTGCGGCCTTTCGGGAAGTGAAGCAGAGTTTCGACCCCGACGGGCTATTCAATCCCGGCAAGATCATCGACCCGCCGCGCATGGATGAACGGAAGCTGTTGCGATTCTCGGAGCGATACCAGCCGCAACAGCGAGACGACGCTCTGGACTGGTCGGCCTGGGGTGGATTCCATCGTGCGACCGAGATGTGTAACAACAACGGCGCCTGTCGAAAGACAGATACCGGCGTCATGTGCCCGTCCTATCGAGTGACTCGGGACGAGCAGCACGTGACGCGCGGCCGGGCCAATGCGCTGCGCCTGGCGCTTACGGGTCAACTGGCACCGGACGCGCTGACGTCGAAAGAGATGTACGAGACGATGGATCTGTGCGTGGGCTGTAAGGCATGTAAGCGCGAGTGTCCGACCGGCGTAGATCTTTATCGTATGAAGATCGAATTTCTTAACCATTACCGAAGGCGTTGGGGATTGACCTGGCGGGATCGCCTCATCGCCTACCTGCCGCGTTACGCTCCCTGGGCCGCGCGTCTCTCACTGCTCGCCAATGCCTCCAACCAGGGTCGCCTGATGCCGCGTCTGCGCGAGAGGTTTCTCGGCCTCACGGCGAAAAGAAGCATGCCGGCCTGGCGCCGCGATTTTTTTTGCGGTGCCGGCGATGTCGCCGAGCACGGGCCCGAAGTGGTGTTGTTGGTGGACACGTTCAATACTTACTTCGAGCCGGAGACGGCCACGGCCGCAGTCAATGTACTCACATCAGCGGGTTATCGCGTCGTAACGCCGCAAGCCGTCGATAATCGCAGGCCGTTGTGCTGCGGCCGGACGTTTCTCAATACCGGTCTAATAGAGGAAGCGAAGGTCGAGGCGCGCCGGGTCCTCGCGACGCTGGCGCCGTACGTCGAGCGGGGAGTACCGATCGTCGGCCTCGAGCCATCGTGCCTGCTGACCCTGCGCGACGAGTTCATCGCCCTGCTGCCGGGTGAAGCGACCGCCGCGTTAGCAGATAGCGCGATGTTGTTCGAAGAGTTCTTGTCGGCGGAGCGCAAAAGCGGGCGGCTCAATCTGCCACTGAATTCATTGCGTGAACGGCGTGCGCTAGTGCACGGACACTGTCATCAGAAGGCCTTCGGCCTGATGCCGAGCGTCGAGGAAGTCTTGAGGTGGATCCCGGGATTGGAGGTCGAACCGATCGACTCCGGTTGTTGCGGCATGGCCGGGCCATTCGGCTATGAAGCCGAGCACTATGAAATATCGATGAAGATGGCCGAGTTGAGCCTGCTGCCGGCCGCGCGCAAAGCGGACGAGCACACGTTGATTGTGGCCGACGGCACGAGCTGCCGCCATCAGCTCCTGGATGGTGCCGGCCGCGCGGGCCTGCACGTCGCCAGGGTCCTCGAGCGGGCGCTCAAGAAATCTTAAGATTACCCCGCAGACCGACTGGGATCGCTGCGGAGAGCTCGATTGACCTGGTGGAAGCGGCCGCGCTACGATACTCAATTAGGTCCACTAACCCACATACGGAGAAACGCTCATGATTCGCCGTCTCAGTTCGTTCGTTATCTTCGCTGCAGCGCTATCTCTTGCGGGCATAGCGTCAGCTCAAGCACCCGGTGGCATGGCCCGGGGTATGGGCGCCGGCCCTTCAGGCATGGATACCCGGTTCATGGATATCGTCCCCGATATCGGTGAGCAGCTTCCCGACATCTCGATCTTCGACGACCAGGGTAACCCGATCAATATGAGAGACATCACGACCGGTCAGTACACGGTGCTGACGCTCGGCTGCCTCACGTGACCCCCCTTCGTACGTAACGTCCCCAGTTTGGAGACGGTCAAAGTAGACTACGCACCCGAGGGCGTCGACTTCTATTACATCTACAAGCCCCTGGCCCACCCTGAGTTCAATAACTATGTCGTGCCGGTCAATCTTGATGAGCGGTTGATGCATATCGAAGAGGCCAAGCGTGTGCTGGGCTCGAGCATCACCTGGCTGTCCGATACGATGGACAACGTCTGGCATGACGTCATGGCGAACACACCCAACAGCGAAATGATCCTGGACCCTGACGGCCGAGTCGTCGTACGCAGGACCTGGAGCGATCCGGTGGCGCTACGTCAAGATCTCGAGCGCCTCGTCGGCGCAGTAGATCATCCGACGAGTATTGCGGATCTGGATCTCCCGGCTCAGCCTCGAATGCCGACGGTCGCCAAGGGCGTCGTTCCGCGTGTGGAACTCCCCCCGACCATGGCATCTATCCAGGTCGATCCGGATCTGGAGTCGACTAACATCCCGTTCTACGTGAAGATTCGCGCAGAGGCCGATCGAGAGCTGTTGCAGAATGGCGCCGGTACAATGTATCTGGGCTTCCACCTGGATCCCCTGTACGACGTCCATTGGAACAACGAGGCGGGCCCGGTGAGGTTCAACTTCACAGTGCCTGATGGCGTGACGATGACGCCGTCCAGCGGTGTCGGGCCCGATGTCGAAGAGCCGGCGGATGCGGATCCGCGCGAGTTCTTGCTTCAGGTCGATGCGAGGGAGCTCGAAGAGCCGATTGATCTCGAGGTCTTCTACTTCGCCTGCGACGACGCGCTGACGTTCTGTATTCCAGTAACGCAGAACTATCAGATTCATCTCGAGCGAGACAATCACGGCCGGACGATCCGTACCGGCGCCGATAACCAGCCGATCATGGGGCGACGTCCGCCGCCGCCGACAAGCTAGGCTGCACTCCCCACACTGGGCACTCCCCACGGGCCAACCGGCCCGTGGGGGGTTTCTTAAGAGTCTCATCCGGCCAACTCCCCCTGGCCCACGCGTCGGGTGGCCGTATTCGAGCGGACGCCCTAGCAATATCAATGACTTATGACGTAGAGCTAAACTTCTTTCTGGCGATAATGTCGAAGTAACGTGGTGATTGGGGTAGTAAACTAGCTCCCCCCGAAAGATCGTGCCAGGCGCTATGTCTAAAGACCTTCTGAAGAAACTTCCCGCGATCGATAAATGGCTCGCCTCATTGGGTGGTCAGGATCTTTGTGCCGAATTTTCGCACGTTGAGGTCGCGGAAGTGATGCGGGCGCATCTGACGGTGCTGCGCCGCGCACTGACGAACGGCGGCGCGGAATTGCCCGAGTTCGAGAGCTCCGAGTATTGCATGCTGTTGCGTGCCGATCTGCTCAAGGGGCGGATCAGCAGTTTCCGGCGGACGATCAATGCAACCGGAATCATTATTCACACCAATCTTGGACGTGCGCCGCTCGCCGATGAGGCCATTGCCGCAATCGGAGAGACCGCGAGCGGCTATTCCAACTTGGAACTGGACCTCGGAACCGGTAAGCGAGGCTCGCGCTACGAGCACGTGGAGTCCTTGCTGACGCGCCTCACGGGCGCGGAAGCTGCCGTTGTGGTGAATAATTGCGCGGCGGCGGTCTTGCTGGCCTTAAACACCGTTGCGAAGGATGGAGAGGCGATTATCTCACGAGGTGAGCTCGTCGAGATTGGGGGCTCGTTCCGTATTCCCGACGTCATTGCCCAGAGCGGCGCCCGCATGGTCGAAGTGGGCACGACCAACAAGACGCATCTGAAGGATTATGCGAACGCGCTGTCGGAGCACACGCGAGTGTTGCTCGCTATCCACCCCAGCAATTTCCGCGTCGTAGGCTTTACTGAAAAGCCAACCTTGCGTGACCTGGCTGTGCTCGCTCACGACAACGAGGCGCTACTGATGGAAGACCTCGGCAGCGGCAGCCTCGTGGATCTCTCTGGATCCGGGCTGAGTTCCGAACCGACCGTGCAGCAAAGTATTGCCGCCGGCGTGGACCTGTTGACGTTCAGCGGCGACAAGATGCTCGGTGGCCCGCAAGGCGGAATTCTCCTGGGGCGCTCCGGGCTCATCGACTCCATCAAGCGCAACCCACTGTGCCGGGCGTTGCGTATCGATAAGTTGTCTCTGGCAGCCTTGGCCGCCACGCTGCGTCTGTATTTGCCGCCAAACGATCCGCAGGAGCGCGTGCCCGTTCTACGGATGATCAGTGAAGACCAGGCCAGCGTCGGTCGTCGCGCGGCAAAATTGCTGCGACAGCTCAAGAAAATTCCGGGACTTGCCGGAGTCGTCAAGGATGATGTCAGCTACAGTGGGGGCGGTAGTTTGCCCATGGATGAGATTCCGACGAAGGTCATAGAGATACGTGCGGAGAAACTGACAGCCACCGAACTCGCGGAGCGGTTAAGGGCGACCGAGACACCGGTCATCGGGCGAATCGCGGACGACGTCTTACATCTTGATCTGCGGACGGTTTTGGCCAGGGAGCTTTCTGACTTGACGGCCGCGTTGGAGCAGGCCGTTACATGACAGGTCAACTCACGCTCGGCGTGATCGGGCATGTTGACCACGGCAAGACGGCGCTCGTTCGAGCGCTGACGGGAATCGAAACGGACCGGCTAAAAGAAGAGCAGGAACGCGGCCTCTCCATCGTACTCGGTTTCTCCTACTTCGACTCCCCGGGCGGCGTTCTGGACCTGATCGACGTTCCCGGGCATGAGGACTTTATTCGTACCATGATCTCCGGTGCCACCGGTATCGATGGCGTTCTGGCAATCGTCGCGGCGAATGAGGGGATCATGCCGCAGACGAGAGAGCATTTCGATATCGCGCAGCTACTCGGAATCGAGCGCGGCCTCATCGTCATTACCAAGGTCGATCTCGTTTCGGCAGACGAGCTTGCCGCCGTCAAGGAGTCGATTCGGGCTTACGTAAAGGGTAGTTTTCTCGAGGGCGCGGCAATGGTCGAGACATCCGCGCTCAAGCAGCAGGGACTCGATTCGCTGCGCTCGGCCCTGACGAGCATGAGCGAAGTCGCAGTGCCGAGGGAAAGTGGCGAGCAGTTCTTCCTGCCGGTCGATCGGGCATTCGCCATGCCAGGATTTGGTGCCGTCGTCACCGGAACGTTACGCGGCGGCGTCCTACGCACCAATACGAACGTGGAGATTCTGCCGTGGGGCGGGACGGCGAGCGTGCGGGGCCTCCAGATCCATAACGAAGCCGTCGCCGAAGCGCCGCCGGGCCAACGCGTAGCCGTCAATCTCCGCAGCATAAAAAAGGGCGAAGTCAGCCGCGGCGATACGCTCGCTTCTCCGGGATTTCTTAAAACGACACGGCGCATTGATGCCGAAGTACAGCTCCTAGAGAGCGAAAAGCACGCGCTGAAAAACGGCGTCGCGGTGCGGCTGCTGCTCGGTACGACGGAAGCCCTTGCCAAGGTCAGGCTCCTCGAGAAAAAGCAGCTCGAGCCCGGTTCGACCGGGCTCGTGCAATTCAGGTGTCAGCGTGACGTCAGTACTCATCGCACCGAGCGCTTTATCCTGCGCAGCTACTCGCCGGCTCGGACCATCGGCGGTGGGCGAATTCTCGATCTCGATCCCCCGCGCCATCGACGCTTCGACGTTGCGGTCACCGAGCGTTTGCGAAGCGCAGCCGGCGGCACTACCGCCGAGATGGTCGAGAGCTCGGTGGCGGCTGCCGGCGTAACAGGTGTAGAGACCGAAGTCCTGCGCGAGAAGTTGGGGTTAGCCGAGACCGACCTGGCCGCGGCAGTTTCTGTCATAGATGCCGTGGTCGTGGACGGACAACGACTCGTGGCTCGCTCGAGCCACACGCAACTCGTCAGCGAAATTCTGGCCGCGGTTCAGAGCTATCACGATGCCAATCCGCGCCATCAGGGCGTGGCGGCCGGGAGTTTGAAAAGGCAGTTGGGGTCGGTGCCGCATGACGCTGTCTTTCAGCATGCGGTCGACGAGTTGGCGGCGAACGGTCAGTTGGATGACGATAACGGCATTCTCAGCATCAGCGGCTTCGATCCATTCGCGAGCCTCTCCGACAGCGAGCGCCACGTCGCCGAGGAGATCGAGGAGCTGTTTCGCTCCGGTCGTCTCGCGCCACCGCCGGTCGAGGTGGTGTTACGAATAGGCCCGGCTCACCCCTCACTCTACAAACTACTGACCGAAATGGGCCAGATCGTGCCGCTGAGGACCTATGATCGAAACAGCAACATGGCTCTGCACCGGGATACGCTGCAAGATGTCGAGAAGCTATTGCAGGCCAACTATCCGTATCCCAAGGATTTTGCCGTATCCGAAGTGCGTGACCTGCTCGCGGCGACGCGTAAGTATGTCGTGCCTCTGATGGAGCATCTCGATGCGACGGGTGTGACGATCAGAAGCGGCAACGTTCGTCGCCTTCGCGACCATTAGTGTAATCTTTCATATTGGAGGTGAATGGAGCCTGGTGACTCCCCTGGTCTTCAAAACCAGTGACTCGTTGAACACGAGTGGTGGGTTCGATTCCCATCCACCTCCGCCAATGAAATACTGGTGATGGCGACCATGCGTGGCCGGGCCTACACATCGCCCATCTGGTGCACATCGGCCGAGTCAATTAGGATGTGGGTGCCTACAATAACAAGAGAGTCATCGTGAACAGCACTAACGATTTCAGAGACACACTGGTCGGGATCGATTATAGAAAGGTAGTCGTTACCTGTGCGTTGGTCGGACTCCTCACGATGACAGCGTTTGCTCAGGAAGACGAGGGGATAAGTTTCGACGGGTTGGTGCCTGTCGAGAATGCCAGGGTGGCGAGCGCCTTTATCGATCCGGATGCCGACTTCAGCGTATATAGGCGCTTCGCAATACTCGACACGTTTGTCGCTTTTAAGAGCAACTGGCAACGCGACCAGAACCGTGACAGGCGCGGCAGCAGTCGTATCTCAGTCAGCGACATGGAGAGAATAAAAGCAGACGTAGCGAGGATTTTCAAGGAGGTCATGATCGAACGAATGGAAGCCGACGACGGTTTCGAGGTCGTAGATTTCGCAGATTACGACGTCTTGTTACTGCGTCCGGCGATTATCGACCTGGATGTCACCGCTCCGGACACGCTGTCTGCGGGCCGATCCCAGACATACTCCGCGTCGACTGGCGCGGCAACCCTTTATATCGAGCTTTTTGATTCAGTCAGTGGCGAGATTATCGGGCGAGCGATCGACCGACAGGGTGCGCGCCGAGGCGGCGGCACGGTATCGTGGAGTAACCGCGTGACGAACGTCGCTGAGGCGCGTCGCGTCTTCGGGGGCTGGGCTGATCTGTTGCGGGCCTTTCTCGAGGAACACTACGTGGAATAGGTTTTCGGTGAACACCGGCACCCCGCGGGAGCGCAAAGCAGGCGAGATTGATCACGAAAGGAGGTTGACGCGCTGCTAAGGCCCGGCCAGGAGTTCGTAGGCCTCCGTGATCAATACGACTCGGCGGGTGTCATAGAGTAGCCAGTCTTCGTAACCGGGAATGGACACGGTTTCATGAAGTTCTTCCACGGTCTTGCCTTCGGCAATACCGCTCGCGACTGCCGCTTCGAGAGCCCGAAGAAATTCGAGGAAGAGAGCCAGATCAGCTTTTTCCCCGACATCGCCATGGCCCGGAATGACTATATCGAAATCCAAGGCCTGAACCTTGGCGATCGCATCCACATACTGGGCGACGGGATAGCCGCCCAGAGTTGCTGGAAAGCGTTTGACGTGCATGAAGTCTACGCCGAAGACAGCGCGCTGATCTGGGAATAGCACGACGGTCATGTCATCGGAATGAGCGGGACCCGGATGCATCAATTCCACCCGGCTACCCCCTAACGCTATGGTCATGTGGTCGGAGTAGACGATGTCCGGCGGAGGCGTCTCGGCGTTGATCTCTACGCCCGTAATGCTGTCATCCCCGTTCCGATCGTAACGATCGAAGTTTCCTCCGCCATACCCGAGTGCCGTTGCCTCAGACCTGTCGAGCCTGCCGTCCCCGTTCTGGTCTAACGTGGCCGCATTGCTGGGGAGGGGGGCATTGAGCGCGGTCCTAACCCCTTCGTGGGCCACGAAGGTGGCCGTGTCGGTAAATGCAGTGCCGCCGGCGACGTGATCCGGGTGGTGGTGGCTGTAGATCACATACTTCACGACTGTCCCAAAGCGTTCCGCGAGCTCTACTTTAAGCCACTGCGAAAAATCTTCGCCAATAGGGTCGACCAGAATGATGCCTTCATCGGTCACCAGGAACACGTTGTTGTGGAAGCTGCTCCGCGCTTCATAGAGATCGCCCGTAATATTGACGATTTCCCCTACGGGATCTTCCGCGGGGCTGGCACTATTGTCTTGTGGGGCGCAAGCGGACGCTATGAAGACAACGCACGAAATCTTGATCAAACGTATGAGTTGGTTGAGCACGATATCTCCTTGGAGCAGGACGACCGTTAACCGTCGTCAGCCTTGATGGGTTGCGCCGGTTTCTTCGGCACTAGCGTGACCTTAGGCTGATCTCCCATGTCGATCCTGCCGTTGAATCGCGCACCGTCCTCGATGACGATACGGCGGCAGAAAATGTTGCCTGTGACATCGGCGCCGCTGGCCAGCGAGACCACTTCGACGCCGTGAATGTCGCCGACGAGCTGTCCCTCGACAATGATCGAGTTGGCATCGATATCTGCTCTGACCCGGCCTTGTTTACCTATCGTGAGACGCTTCTTGTGATGGGCAATCGTGCCCTCGACCTGACCTTCAATGACGAGGTCTTCGTCCGCCTGCAACTCACCCTTGAACTCCAGCGTGGGTCCGATGACTGACACGTTTTTGGCCCGTATTGGTAGCGGCTGATCGATTCTGGGCGGCGACGTTAGGTCTATGCCTCCGTCATCATCTGACTTTTGGAATATTGCCATTTTCCCTCCCCACGCGACTCTGAATTGACATTATTGCATCGTCGCGGCTCACTCCGGACCCATCTGCGTTCCGCCGAGTGGGAAACCGACCGGGTATGCGTTCTGGTACGGACCGAGACCTTCGCTCGGTTCCCGCCAACGATACAGGTAGTCCCACATGGAAATGACATTGGGACGGAGCCAGTTCTCATAGTTGCCGTAATCGGCGAAGTCTTCCATACGCACGCGCTCCAGAATCTCCTCGATGGAGGCCCCTGCGATCATCTCAGCCAGCACTCGGCTCTTGAGGGCCACGAGCCATTCGCGGAAGTACACAAAGGACTGCTGATCCGCAAGACCCGCATGACCTGGTACGACAATATCGACATCGTCCAGTCGAGATAGTTTGCCGAGCGCGTCGATCAGGTTGTTGACATTGGAATCACGATAATCGGGCAATCCGATCGCCTTGCCTGAACGAACCATGTCCGTCGCGACCAGAATGCCTTCCTCGGGGAAATGGACCTGAATCAGGTTATCGCTATGGGTCGGTCCGAAGTAGTACAACACGATTTTCTTGCCGCCGAGGTTTATCTCCATGTAATCGTCGAAGACGACATCGGGCATGGAGGTATTCCGGCCTTCTCCGGAGATGTGAATCTGAGCATTGACATGCGCGACCGTGACGGCCGTGTCGTCGAAGGCCTGTAGGCCGCAGATGTGCATCTCATGATCGTGGCTCAAGATGACATACTTCACTGGTACGTCGTACCGACGAGCCAGCTCTTCCTTGAGCCACTCCTGGCCGCCTCCGCCGCAAGTGCCGTCGACAACGACGATGCCTTCGTCTGTCACGATGAAAATATTCGAAGTGGCACCGCGTCGAAATACGCTGTCTGAAAGTTGCACAATCGTATCGGCACCGGCACCCATTCCCATGCCCTGAGCCCCGACCGTCTGTGAAACCCCAAAGCCGATACTCAATAGACATAAACCGAAGCTGTAGCTTTTCATTCTTCTTCTCCTGATCTTAATTTATTGCAGTTGTCTTGAATGTCCGTTTTCGGTGCCCTCTTTTTATTACTCCGATCACGCACCTATCGCCGGGCGACACACTCATACGGCTCCACGATCAGGTCCGGTCGCCAGGCCAACACCCACCGCCCAGAGATCGGCCGCGTGAAGGTCGCCGGATCGGTGACGGTGAGGTCGTACACCAGCCGGTCCCCATCATCGCTGACGGTGAACCGCTCGGTCGTCTCGACGGCATCGCTCTGCGAAATGGTGCCGAGGTGATCGAAGTAAGGCCAGTTGACGCGCGTGGTTCGAACGACCAGCGTGCTTCCTTCCCAGTGGCCCACTGAGTACCCCAGGGCGGTGGCCGGTTGTTCGCTCGCGTCGGCTTCCGAGTTCATATGAATGGTGCGCACGATGTCGAATAACTCGAGGCGAAGCACGATGCTGTCGCCCTGCTCGGTGAGATCGATCGGATGAGGGGGCGAGACGCGCATCGCCGCCGGCATCCCGGACGCTATACACTGCATCGTCGGATCGTTCGCCGGATCCCAGGCGGTTCGGGCGGCGCGTGCGGCGGCAGTCAGCGGCAGCTGCGCCGGGAGCCCCCCGGGCCCATCGCTCATCCAGACGCGAAACAAGCCCCGCCCCTCGCCGGCCGCGGCCAGTGCCTCTTCGGCAGTCGTCTGCTCGAATCCGATACGCTCCTCAGTCGACCATCGAGGCTCGGGGTTGCCCCGGATGCTGATCTCGGTACCGTCCGGGAGCAGCGCGTTGCTGACGGACATCAAGTTCGCTTGAAGCGTCGATGGATTGCCGGCGACCCTGACGATATCGCCGACGTTGATAAGACTCCCATCGAGACCGCGGCGGCCCAGGGAGTTGACGTCCTGTGCTTCAAGCGTCCAAATCGTTGCCGTGCCGTCGGCGTCTTCGGTCCGAAGCGTCAGCCGAATATGGGGATTTCGCCAGGAGACGTTTACGACTTCTCCTTGTAGCTCGGTGACTACACTGCGGTCGTATTCCGCGTTGGAATGATGCCCGAGGGCAAGCAACGGAGCCAAGGCGAGTATCGGGAAGAGTATTAGTCTATTCATTACGACCACATATGGCGGCCTCGAAACAGACATCATCGCCGTCGAGCGGGATATGGCCGGTTTTGTCGAGAATGCCGGACATCAACACGTTCGCGATGTCGACGCCGGAATCATCCACGGTCACAAGCGTCACCTGATCCATCGACCGGCCGAACCCCGAACGCTGTCCGCCGCCCGTTGTCGCGAGCCGGATGTAGTCTCGCCCATGCCGCTCAAGGTATCGATACGCATGCAGATGGCCGTGAAACACCGTGTACGGCCGGTCGGCCAGCGCAGACTCGATTGCCGAGAAATTCTCCTCGCCCTCCCGCTCCCACGCGGCCTTGTGCATAAACAGAAACGTCCAGTGAACGTCTGGATTGTCGGCAATTGCCTTTCGGAAATAGGCCGACTGTTCGGGAGTGATGTTGCCGGCTGAAGACTCCGGCCAGGTAAAGAGTTGAGCCAAGCGGCCTATCCCCATTCCCATTCCTTCTGCCCCCATTCCTTCCGACTGAAGCTGGCTGAAGGCTTCGTTGCGGAGAATCGAGATCTCCTCCATTCGCTCCGGCGGGATGTCTTCGGTATTCAAGGCGAGAAACAGCACATCCTTGTAGACGAAGTGGTAGTAGCGGTGTCCGTAGCGCTCGTCCCAGACACTCTGCAGCAATTTCTCCGACAGGTCGTGATTACCGCCGACATAGAACACGGGAGCACGGGCGCGAGACGCCCGCTTGTCAAAGGAGTCCCACTGCCTTTCGAGTTCCTCGCGAGCAGCCATGCCGCCTGAGATCAGGTCGCCGACGTTTAAAATCAGCTCCGGCCTCAACAGTGAGAGCTGCTCGACGGCAATCTCGAAAATTCCGTCGCGCTCACCGCCCGTGAGATCGGAAAAAACGGCGAATGTAAACTTGTCATCGGCCGCGTCGAAATTTTCGTGTGCCCAGGGCTTGATGTCATCTGAAACGTCATGTCGAAATTCGGCTGAATCCTGGGCGACACCAATATTCAAGACCGCCAGGAATGCGATCGATACCATGATCCTGGTCATTTTCTCCTCCCAATATAATGCTAGGTGTTATTCGTATCTGCAATCGGCCATAAGCGGTCATTCATAGGCTAACGTCGCTGACTATTCGCGAAGCTGCCGCTCTTCCCCACATGCATAGCTGCGGACTACGATCTCTGGCCGCCAGATCCAGTATCGCTCCGCATCGAAGGGTTCGGTGAAAGTATTCGGATCCGTTATCGTCACTCGGTAGTCCAGCCGACTGCCGTCCGACGTCGGTGTAAACCGTTCAAGCAAGCGGATTGAGGCACTGTGCGGCGTACCGCGCCCATCCAGCCTGTTGGCAGCTATTTCTGTCGTCTCAACGATCAAGCTATCACGGTCCCAACGGCCTGTGGAATACCCTAACAGGCTATGGACGCCGGGCGCTCGCGCGGGGTTGGGGTTCATATGTATCAGGCGCTCACTGTCGTGCTCCTCAGCACGCAACAGGATGTCGTCGCCTTGCCGAACGAACTCTATCGGCAGCGGATTGTTCATTAGGCGCGGCATGCTCCATTCCGGGCAACCCAAGAGGCTGCTATCGCTGGGATCCCACTCCGATCTGATGGCCTCGGCCTCACTCGATAGAGGATAGTCCCCGCCGAATAGCGTGAAGGCAGATGCGGGCTTCTCATCGAAGTCCGCGCTCCACACGCGAAAGATCCCGTCAGCATCGCGTCGAGCCGCTTGTTCGATTTCCTCGTCATAGGCCGATTCAAGGAGTTGTCCATCCTCCCGTAGAGAGAAATACCTGCGAGATGAAATGGTCAATAGAACTTCCTTGCCATCCAGCAGAAGATTACGCGCGAACATCTCTGAACGTCCACGCAAAGATGCATCCCCCAAAAACGTGACGTTGTCTCCCACGCGGAGGAACGCTCGATCCAACCCTCGCGCTTGAAATATGCCGAGGCCCCCGGATTCGACAGTCCAGCTAGTCACTCCACCAGATGACTCTGCCACATCGATTTCGAATATCACATGCGGATTTCGCCAGCTCGTCGCAGTGACGACGCCCTCGATTTCGATCTGTCGGTTCGGATCGAAGAAGCCGGCGACGGAGTGATGAGCGGACGCGATGACGGGGAACGCGAGTAGCGGGAGTGTGGCGGCGATGGCTCTCATTTATGGGTCCCAGTCCTATGCAAGACAGAGCCCAGAAGGCAACAGGACCGAAACCGCCGAGATGGCTCGCGCACAGCGCATTATTGATCCCCCGTATATTAGTCAGCTCCTCTAAGATACTGCCACATAAAAGGCTCGTTGTCCTAGTTGCGTTTTCTTACGAACGCCCTTGCCTGGCCGCCTATCGGCGCCAGTCGATAGA
>JAZFYK010000215.1:0-4410 GCA_036443505.1 Gammaproteobacteria bacterium
TTACCGTCATGCGATCTGTATAAGTCACGTCGGGCGCGCGGACGGCACCCATGATCTCCGCGCCGGTCGCAGTACCGTCGCCGTCCAGGTCGAACTCGTCGAAGTATGCGGCCAGGGCCGCCGCCGCCTCGTCTCTCTCGATGCGACCATTGCCGTTCGCGTCGTCGGCCCGCTCGCTTTCGGGCAGGCCGGCCATCCCCCGCCGAATGCCGTCGAGCATATTCTCGTGCCCGATGAACCGTGCCGTGTCGGCGAATACGGCACCGCCGGAGGCGTGGTCGAAATGGTGATGGCTATAGAGCACGTATCGAACCGGCACGTCGAAGCGTTGCTCGAGTTCCGCCTTCAGCCAGGTCGCGAATGCCGTATTGATCGGGTCGGCCAGAATGATGCCCGCAGGAGTGACCAGGAAGACCGTATAGTGATTGTTGCTGCGAGCGCGGTAGAGATCGCCCGTGACATTCGTGATCTCCCGAGTGTCCGCGCCGGCTTGGGCCTGCTGCTGTGGCTCGGCGACGGGCGCCGCTGGATCCGGCTCTTGAGCGCAGCCGCCCAGACTGAATATGACGGCTGAGAAGATGCATCCCCGTCGTATAAGCTTCATTTTCATTATCCGATCTCCCCGGAGATTCTATTTTAGATTAATCTTACCCGGTTCTAGTATTTGGGTCTTCACCGCCGAGGAGAGAGCATGATAATCCCAAGAGGGTTTAGAACATCGGGTTTGCTCAGTCTCGCTGGCGCGGCGCTGTTCTCTTCGATGGGTGGACACGTCGTGTCGGCCCAGGAGACCGATCAAGCGGCCGTCGAAGTGGGGATGGTCCCGCCCGAGAATTCCGTCGCCAACTCACTGGGCCCACAGGCCGACGATGAGACGCTGCTGCGGCGACTCCAGGAAGGCGGCCTGGTCATCATATTTCGTCACGGCCGGACCAACCGCGACCAAACGGACCAGATACAAGTCGGCACGGCGAGTTCTCTCTCCGCCGCCGAGCGGCAGTCCATGTTCCTCGACTGTTCGCGGCAGCGAACATTGAGCGACGTCGGACGTGAGGAACTCAGGGGCGTAGCCGTCTCCATTCGTGCCATCGGCTTCGCGGTCGATGATCTGCAGGCCAGCCCGATGTGTCGAACGCGGGAGACGGCGTGGTTGGCGTTCGGCCGGGTTACACCCAACGAGGCCCTGGTCATGCGCCAGGCGCTTGCGGAACGCCGTCAACTCGCCGGCACCATTCCTCCGCAGGGCACGAACCACGTACTGGTGTCGCACAGCGGAATCGTCGCAAGCCTCGTCTGGTATCCCCGTAACTCGGCCGACCCCGCGGATATCGGGCTACCCGAGGGTAATGCATTCGTCGTCGAACCGCTCGGCAACGGCGAATACCGTTTTCTCGCGAGGCTGGCACCGGAAGACTGGGAGCGGCTCGCGAGTCTGTCCCGGTAGACAGGCTGACGACACGGTCTAGCCGGCTACTCGGCATCCGCCGAATAGACGATCTCGCCGCCGATCATGGTCAAGACCGGCCGGATGAGCTTGATGTCCTCGGCCGGTATGGTCAGGTAATCCCGATCGAGTACGACCAGGTCCGCGTATTTGCCGGGCTCAAGCGTACCGAGCACTGTGTCCTTGTGGAGTAGGTAGGCGTTGGAACGCGTGTGCGCGACCAGCGCGGCCTGACGGGAGACGGTATCGGGCATCACGGTCCGGCCCGCGAGGCTCTTGCCCGTCACGGCCCACGAGAGGGTAATGAACGGATTGGACACCGTAATCGGTGGCCCGCCGAAATCCGTGCCGAGCCCCCAGACGACACCGGCATCCTCGAGCGCTTTCGCAGGTGGCCCGGCCGTCAACGCCTCTTCGCGCTCAGACCCGCCTTCCGAGAGTGCGCCGTGGCTGTGAATGGCGACACCGACGCCCAGCGCGTTGAGCCGGGCAATATCGACGTCCGAGAGATTGGTCGCATGATGCAGGGTCCAGCGAAGGTCGACGATTGGGTAGGTTCGATTGACCTGTTCGTAGATATCGATGACGAAGCGAATTTTCTCCTCTAGATGAGAATGCTCGTGGTACTGCCAACCGGCCTGTGCGGCGGCCATCGATACCGACAGAAAGTCGGCCGTTATCTGCGGAGTGCTCGTCCAGGGTTGCGTATTAGTGTCACGAAGGACCCGCAACGTGTCTTCGCCGAAGCCGAACTGTGCGAGTGCATCGTTGCCCTGTAACGGCGCGGTGTTCAGCAACTCCTCGGCGATCTGCTCCGCGCCCCTAGCCTGATCCCCTCCGCCCTGGCCGTTCAGCGTGTGGAAGACGCGCAGGGGTAGGTGGCCGTCTTCGTATGCGAGCTCCAGGGGTTCATAGAAGGTGTGCTGACCGTTGAATCTCGAACGGGGATCGTAAACCGTCGTCAGCCCGACGCTGACGAAATCCGCACCGAGTCTCGTGAGTCCCGCCTGCCACGAGCCGGGTTCGCCCGCGGCTTGCACGACGCGATTGACTGCGGCTCCGTCGATCAACCCTCCCGACTCGTCGAGTTCGGCCGCCGCCAGCGCCAGGCCGTTGACGGTACCGGCGCGGTCCATGCCGGCCGCGACGAGTACCGGATTATCGGGTGCCGCCCGATCGAGCTCTTCGCGCGTGAACCGGCCCGGCCGGTCTTGAAACTGCCCCGGCGTCCAACCACGCAACGCGAAGATCCATTCGCCCGGTGCTGCGTCCGCGGCTTTCGCCGCAATCCTGTCGAGCGCCTCGTGGCGTGTCAACGCCCCTTCCAGCTGCACGGTACGGGCCCAGTCGCGCGCCGCCGACGTCATGTGCGAATGGTTGTCGATGAGGCCCGGGATTACCGTTCTGCCCTCGAGCTCGATAATCCGCGTTGCCGGTCCGGCGAGCGCGAGCATGTCATCACTGCTGCCGACCGCAAGGATCTTGTCGCCGGCTATCGCGATGGCTTCGACGATAGAAAAATCATCGTCGACACTCAGTACTTTGCCGTGGAGAAGTATCTGTTCTGGTTGTACCTCCTGAGCCACCGAGTCCGCCAGGCTCAGTACGACAATCGCGGACAACACCACGAGCAGTCTTTCGGGCTGAAATAAAAGGTTTTGCACTCTCTCTGCTCCTCGGCGATAGTATCCGCTCAGAATAGTACGGATTTCAGAAAAGACAACATCGCGAAGGCCTGCTGCTTCGGCGTGATCCTGCTCTACAGCCGTACTGAAGCGTTCCACGGGAGATCAGCCAATGTTGCGCAAATCGCATCGATGCCCGGCGACTGTTGTCCTGTCGTGCGTCGTGATCGTCGCGTGCGACCGGTCGCCATCCGCTGCGGCCGATACCGTTCCGCCGCGCATAAGTAACGTGTCGATCTCGGAAAACCCCAACCCGACTGTGCCTCTGGCGGCGATCCTCAGGCTCACGACCGACGAGCCTGCCCGGATTACGCTATTGATCGACGACGGCCAGCGGAGCTGGAGCGTGACACCGAGCGATGAGTTGGGCACCGAACACTCGGTCATGGTGCTCGGGATGCGCCCCGGCCGGAGTCACTCGATCGTTGCCGCCGCTGCGGATACCGACGGGAATACAAGTGAATCCGAATCCCTGGTCTTCGAGACCCAACCGCTGCCCGAAGAGATCCTCCAACCGACGGTCGCCGTCCTGAAACCCGACCGGGTGGAACCGGGTGTGACTTTATTAAACTTCAATCAGCGCTGGGGCTCAGACGGCCGGCAGATGCAGAATTTCGGCGCATTGATCATCGTGGACGAGAGCGGTGAGATCGTCTGGTTCTACCGCGCCGATCATCGTGTCAATGAGTTCATCCGGCTTCGCAATGGCAATATTTTCTATGGCAGTGGCCAGAGCGGCCGACTACGCGAGATCGACATGCTGGGTAACGTCGTGCAGCAATGGCAGGCCACGAGGTTGCTCGATGAGATCCCCGAAGGAGTCACGCCGGTGGATACGGACTCGTTTCACCACGAGGAATTGGAGCTACCCAATGGAAATTTCCTGGCGCTGAGTTCCGAGGCGCGGCTGGTCGAGGACTTCAGGACCAGTGAGACCGACCCCGACGCCCCTCGTGCCCCTTCAACCGTGATCGGGGATGTCGTTGTCGAGTTTTCGCGCGACGGTACCGTTCAAGGACGATGGCAGCTTCTGGATTTAATCGACGTCGACCGCATCGGCTACGAGTCTCTCGACGGCGGTTTCTGGGAGAGGGCCTATACGAACGTTGCCGAGGCGCCGATACGCGATTGGGCGCACGCCAACGGCATTGCGTACGACCCGAGAGATGATTCCATCATCATCTCATCGCCCGTGCAGGACGTCCTTATCAAGGTCGATCGCGAGAGCGGCGAACTCGTGTGGCTCCTGGGCACGCCGACGCATTGGACGGAACCGTGGAG
>JAZFYK010000216.1:0-8062 GCA_036443505.1 Gammaproteobacteria bacterium
GATCGGAGAGGTGGCTGAGTGGTTGAAAGCGCTCCCCTGCTAAGGGAGTAAGGGTTAAAAGCCCTTCGAGGGTTCGAATCCCTCCCTCTCCGCCATGACAGCGCCGCGGCAGTAGACCGCGACCAACTAGAATGACCAGAGAAGCTGTAATCGTTTCGACGGCACGCACGCCTATCGGCAAGGCGTATCGCGGCGCGTTCAACAACACCTATGGCGCGACGTTGGCCGGTCACGCGATCAGCCATGCCCTCTCGCGCAGCGGGGTCGAACCGGCAGAAATCGAAGATGTCATCATGGGTTGCGGCCGCCCCCAGGGAACCACGGGAAACAACATCGCACGCCAGGCCGCATTGCGCGCCGGCCTGCCCGAAGAAGTTGCGGCCGTCACCGTGAGCCGGCATTGCTCTTCGGGGCTGCAGGCCATCGCGACCGCGGCGCATCGTATCCTCGTCGACGGCGTGCCGGCGTGCGTGGCGGGTGGCTTGGAATCGGTCTCGCTCGTCCAGAACGAGCACGCCAATGTCTATTACGCCGAAGATCCCGAGCTGCTTGCCATCGAGCCCGACATCTACATGACGATGCTCGAGACTGCGGAGGTCGTGGCCGCCCGCTACGGGATCTCGCGTGAAGCGCAGGACGAGTACGCCCTCACGAGTCAGCAACGCACGGCAGCGGCGCAGGAAGCCGGGCGCTTCGAACAGGAGATCGTCCCACTGGCCACGAGGAAGCGCGTCAAGGACAAGGAATCGGGCGAAGTCAGCGAGGAGCCTGTCGAGTTGACGCGGGACGAGGGCAATCGGCCGACGACGCTCGAGGGCTTGGCGGCCCTGAAACCGGTCCTCGGCGAGGGCAAGACCGTCACGGCCGGCAACGCCTCACAACTTTCCGACGGCGCGTCCGCGAGTGTCATCGTCGACAGTCAGTTTGCAGAGCGCCGTAATCTGGAACCGCTCGGAGCCTATCGCGGCCTGGCCGTCGTGGGCTGCCGTCCCGACGAGATGGGGATCGGTCCCGTGTTCGCCGTGCCACGACTGCTCGAGCGCCACGGTTTGACCGTCGACGACATCGACCTCTGGGAACTCAACGAGGCGTTCGCCGTGCAGACGATCTATTGCCGGGATCGGCTCGGTATCGCCTCGGAAATATTGAACGTCGATGGCGGCTCGATCTCGGTCGGCCATCCCTACGGCATGACCGGCGCGCGCCTGGTGGGGCACGCGCTGATCGAAGGCAAGCGCCGCGGGGCCAAACGCGTCGTCACGGCGATGTGTATCGCCGGCGGCATGGGCGCGGCTGGTTTATTCGAAATTTTCTAGGTGCTTTCATGAACGCTGATGTGTCGGACGGCCTGACGCGCGACGATCTGGAAGCCTATTGGATGCCGTACACGGGCAACCGCGACTTTAAAGATAAGCCGCGCATGATTGTCGGCGGCGATGGCTGCCATTACCTCACTGCGGACGGGCGCCGAATATTCGACAGTCTTTCCGGGATGTGGTGTTGCGGCTTCGGCCACAACCGGCGGGAAATAGCGGCCGCCGTCAGCCAGCAGCTCGCGACGCTGGATTACGCGCCCGCTTTTCAATTCGGCCATCCGCTGGCGTTCCAACTCGCGAACCGCGTTAAGGCCATGACGCCAGCGGACCTCGACTACGTGTTTTTCTGCAACTCAGGCTCCGAGGCCGTGGATACGTCGCTGAAGATGGCGCGGGCCTATTGGCACCTCAAAGGCGAGCCTAAGAGAACCAAGTTCATCGGCCGAGGGAAGGCCTACCATGGCGTGAACATCGGCGGCACGAGCGTGGGTGGTATAGAGCCGAACCGAAAACCCTACGGCAAGCTCGTCGATACCGCGCATCTGTCCCACACGCTGCTCCCGGAGAACGCCTTTTCGCGCGGCCTGCCTGAAAAAGGCGCCGAACTCGCCGATGAGCTCGAGGAGCTCGTCGCACGACACGACGCGAGCAATATCGCGGCCGTCATCGTCGAGCCGTTAGCGGGTTCGGGCGGCGTCATCCTGCCGCCACGGGGCTACCTGGAAAGACTGCGCGAGCTCTGCACCAAGCACGATATTCTGCTGATCTTCGACGAAGTCATCACGGGCTTTGGGCGCACGGGCCAGAATTTCGCCGCCGATACGTTCGGCGTCACACCGGACATCATGTGTCTCGCCAAGGCGCTGACGAACGGCTCCGTGCCGATGGGCGCCGTGGTCGCTAGAACCAAGATCTACGCGACATTCATGGCCGCCGGCGGACCCGACTATGCGATCGAGTTCCCGCATGGTTATACCTATTCGGCTCATCCGGTCGCGTGCGCCGCCGGACTTGCGGCGTTGGACATCTTCGAGCAGGAGAAACTGGCCGAACGTTGCGGCGAGCTCGCGCCTTACTTCGAGGAAGCGATCCACGGCCTGCAGGGGCTGCCTTACGTCGTCGACATCCGCAACTTCGGCCTGACCGGCGCCATTCAGCTCGATGCCTACCCCGGCGAGCCGGCCCGGCGCCCGGTCGAGGTCGCGATGGGTTGCTGGGATAAAGGTCTCTATGTGCGTTACGCGGGTGATTGTCTTGCGCTTGCGCCGCCGTTCATCGCCGAGAAGGACGACATCGACTTCACTGTCAGCGTCATCGGCGACGTGATCGGGGCGCTGTCATGAGCACCGCGAAACACGAGCCCACGCCGGCGAGCAACGACGTCGTCGGCCATCTCATCGGCGGCGAACGCGTAGCGGGCGGCTCACGTTCGGCTCCGATCTACAACCCGGCCACGGGCCGGGTCGTCCGCGAAGTCCTGTTAGCCGATCGGGCGACGGTCGAGCAGGCCATCGCGGCGGCGGCCGCCGCATATCCGGCGTGGCGGCAGACGCCGCCTGTCAAGCGGGCGCGCATCATGTTCCGCTTCAAGGCATTGCTCGAACAGAACGAAGACAGGATCGTCGCGCTGCTGACCGAAGAGCATGGCAAGGTCCTGGACGATGCGCGTGGTGAACTTCGTCGCGGCCTGGAGAATGTCGAGTACGCTTGCGGCGCACCGGAGCTCTTGAAAGGCGAGCACAGCAAGAACGCCGGCTCGGCCATCGACAGTTGGTCCGAGATGCAGCCCTTGGGTGTCGTGGCCGGTATCACGCCGTTCAATTTTCCGGCGATGGTGCCGCTGTGGATGTATCCACTCGCGCTCGTCTGCGGCAATACGTTCGTACTGAAGCCCTCGGAACGAGATCCCAGCAGCGCGATGCTGGTGGGCGAACTGCTCTACGAAGCGGGATTGCCGGATGGCGTGTTCAATCTGATCAACGGCGACAAGGAAACCGTCGCGACGCTGCTGACCGACTCGCGGGTGCGAGCTGTTAGCTTCGTCGGCTCGACGCCCGTCGCGGAAACGATTTACAACACGGCCAGAGATAAACGAGTCCAAGCGCTGGGCGGCGCCAAGAACCACGCCGTCGTGATGCCCGAAGCCGACATCGATTACGCGGTCGGCGCGTTGATGGGCGCGGCCTACGGCTCGTGCGGCGAGCGCTGCATGGCGATCTCGGTGGTGGTCGCCGTCGGCGAGGAGACTGCGGATGAGCTCGTCGACAAACTCGCAGCCAGGGTGCGGGCGCTCAAAGTCGGTCCCGGCCTCGACGACGGCAACGACATGGGGCCGCTCGTCACCGCGGCACACTACGAGCGAGTGAAGGGCTATGTGGATCTAGGCGTCGAGGAAGGCGCGGAGTTGGTGGTCGATGGCCGTGAAATAACCGTGCCCGGCCATGAGAACGGCTTCTTCCTCGGCGGTTGCCTGTTCGATCGCGTCGAACCGGGCATGCAGATCTACCAGGACGAAATCTTCGGGCCGGTGTTGTGCGTGGTGCGCGTGCCGAGCCTCGAAGAAGCCATGAACCTCGTCGATAACCACGAGTACGGCAACGGCGCCTGTATCTTTACGCGAGACGGCGAGACGGCCCGCCATTTCAGCGATCGCGTCAAGGTGGGCATGGTCGGCATCAACGTGCCGCTGCCCGTGCCCGTGGCGTGCCATAGCTTCGGTGGCTGGAAACGATCGCTGTTCGGTGACCTGAGTATCTACGGTCCCGATGCCGTGCGTTTCTACACGCAGCGCAAGACCATCAGCCAGCGCTGGCCCGCGAGCGGGAAGCAGGAGCGGGCGAAATTCTCGTTCCCGAGTAACGACTGAATACACGACATACAAATCTGGAGGAGATTGCACGATGAAATTCCCGACTCGCATGTGTCACGGGGTCTTGATGGCAGGCTTGCTCATTCTGGCCGGCGTGTTAATCGGCCCCGCCTGGGTTTCGGCAGAGACGATCGCGGTGATCGGCACCGGCAACGTTGGCGGTGCGTTGGGTCCGCAGTTCGCGACGCTCGGTCACGACATCATCTACGGTTCGCGCGAGCCGGGGCGGCAGGACGTCCAGGAACTCGTGGCACGCACGAGCGGCGACGCTGCCGCGATGCTGCCGGCCGAGGCGGCAGCTATGGCCGATATTGTCGTGGTTGCCGTGCCGTGGGCTGCCGCGGAAGCGGCAGTCATGAGCCTCGGCGACTTGTCGGGCAAGATCATTCTCGATCCGACCAACGCCGTGCGCCGGGACGCCGATGGAATTCGCCATCATGCGGTGGAGACCTCGACCGGTGAGTTCATCCAGAGTTGGGCACCGGATGCCAGGGTTGTGAAGGCCTTCAATACCCTGAGTTCCGAAACGATGGCCGATCCGAGCAGCGCCGGCGGACCCGTGACGATCCCCATCGCCGGAAACGACCCGGAGGCCAAAGCCGTGGTCGCCGGTCTCGTGACCGGGATCGGGTTCGAGGTCGTGGATATGGGAACGATTGGCGCGGCCCACGCGATCGAGCAGATGCTCATCGTTCGTGGCAATGCCGGCGTGCTGGGTTCGCCGTTCAACTACTATTTCCGCCCCGTTCCGCCGAGATAGGCGTATCAATCCGAAAACGAGTGCTCCATCCTGACGTGTTCGATCTCGGCCTCGTAGAACGGCTCGCTCGTGACGCGATAGCCTAAGCCCTCGTAGAACGGCACGACGCTCACCTGGGCATTGCACCAGACCTTGTCCAGGGCGTGATCCTTGGCGATGCCGTGAGCATACTCCATGAGCGCGGTGCCGACCCCTTGGCCGCGCCGCGATGCGACGACGGCAACCCGCCCTACTTTGCCGGACTTGGCCAGGTCGATGCGGCCCGTGCCGACGGGTTCTCCATCGTCGCAGGCCAGCAGGTGGATGCAATGCGGATCGCGGCCGTCGATCTCGATACTCTCCGGCACCTTTTGTTCGTCGACGAACACGGCAAAGCGGATGCCGCAGATATCGGCGTGGTCGGCAGCGAAATCGGCTATGCGGACGATCAGCATCGGCGCACCAGTATAGTCAAGACGGCCGTTGGGAGGCGCTGCCGTCACCGTAGACGAATCGCTCCAACTCGCCGTGGATACGCCACACCGTTGCCGCGGTCGGCGGCCGTGTAAAGCGCGACACGCCGATCGTTACGATGAAGTTGACGAGCACGGACCAGACGCCGCCGTGCAGGCCCAACGGGTGCGGGACCACGACGAGCGTGAAGTACAGCGTCGCCAACCCGACCCCGATTCCCGCGAGAACTCCGCTGCGCGTGAGCAGACGCCGCGTCGGAATACAGACGCCCAGGAGCGCCGGCATGAGTTGCAGCGCGCCGGCACCCGAGAGCGCTACGAGCACGACCAGGAACTCGAACGTGTTGACGGTAAGTAGATAACCTGTGATGAGCAATGCGATCACGATCACGCGGCCGATAAGTATGTAATGCTCCGGCGTCGCGTGCGGCGCGACGTAACGCTGATAGACGTCTCGTGTCAGAATCGTCATGTTCGAATGCAGGATCGAATCCAACGTCGACATGGCGGCGGCCGTCGCGCCTGCGAGGATGATGCCCGTCAGCCACGCCGGCGCGTAATCGAACAACATCTCGGGAAAAATCCGATCGGCGATCTCGATGCCCGGCATGGCGAGCGCACCGCCCAGTCCGACCAACGCTGCCGGGATGTACAACGTCATGAGGAAGATCGGGGTCGTGGCACCGAGCCACTTGATGGTGTGCGCCGACGCGGCCGTGTAATAGCGAATCATGATGTGCGGTTGGACGATCATCCCGAAGGAAAAAGCGACCATGAGGCCGATCCACATGCCCGGCGTGAAGTATCCTTCCGGGCCGGGCATGGTCAGCAGATCCGGCCGCTCGATGGCCACGCGTTGCCACAGCCCGAGCGGCCCGCCGAATAGTCTGTAGGTCAGGACGAGCGCGCCGGCCCAGACGGCCACGTACATCCAGGCTCCTTGAAGCACGTCGGTCCAGTAGACCGCCCTGAGGCCACCGGCGATCAAGTAGCCTGCAGCCACCACGAGCAGGATGAGCGTGCCGAGCTCGAAGGAAATTCGTCCGCCCGACGCGACCGAGAGGATATAGCCGAGTCCCCGCGCCTGCACCTGTATATAAAGGATCGTGAAACCGACCGAGACGACGGCGACGACGACTCGAACGGCTTCGCTTTCGTAGAAGTCGGCCAGCATGTCGGCCGGGGTGAAATAACCGAATCGCTTGCCCAATGCCCAGATCCGGCTGCCTAATACGTAGGTCAACGCCCCAAACAGAACGGTCCACGAGCCGGCGACCCAGAAGCCGATCCCGTGCGTGTAGAAGAACCCGCCGGAGCCGAGGAAGGCGAACGCCGAGTGATACGTCGCGACGACGGTCAAATACAGGACGATGAAGCCCGTCCGACGCCCGTAGAGCAGGAAATCCTCGAGGTTGGGTGCGAGCCGCCGGTTGGCGATGACGCCGAGGGCGATCATGACGATCAAGTACGCGAAGATCAGACCTGTGGCGACGACCCAGACGTCCATCTACACGCCGCGCCATCGCGCCCAGATCAACACGGCGATCGAGGCGAAGTAGAGGATCAACAGATAGGCGTACAGGAACGGCAGGCCAAGCACCCACGGGGCGATCCGGTTGGCGACCAGATACACGAACGGTGGTTGTGACAGTGCAAATAGCGTCAGGAAAGAGACGACCGCGATCCAGCCATCGCGCGTTCGAGGCCGGTAGTGGGAGCGGTAGTTGGGATACTCGTCGCTGGGCGAGTGGGCGCTCCGCTCTGTTCGGCCGTCGTCTGACATTAGCGAAAAAAAGCCCGGTTTTTACACCGGGCTTTGAATGTAATCCTGGACAGACGGGGGAGTGTCCATCCAGGACCACTTATGCTAACTCAGGTCAGGGGAGCTTACCAGTCCTCGGAGCCGAGGAATCTAGTGTCTGCCGAACCAACTTCGTAAACGCTCCGTCCAACTCAGCTGACGTTTTACATAGGGGTTGGTTCGGAGCATGGATGTCGCTCCGAAGGGATCTGGATCCGCAGTCTCGATCTCTAACTGTTTGAGCGTGAACTGCGTTCCGCCGTAGGGCACGAACTCGTCCGCTTCGTCGAGCTGGCCCTGATCGTCCATGTCGTCAAGTTTGTCCTGATCGCCCATGTCGTCGTCTCAAGAGGAGTATCGATAGCGGCAGAATGTAGCTTCCGGCCGCCTGGGTCTGTGATGAGATTCACGCTTGGACGTGATACGCGAGTGAGCGGCGTACCCGCCGGGTCTGAAGAAAACTTCAGAAGAACGGGGCCTGGACGGGCTCGCGGGACCGGTATACTAGCCCTGCTTTAATACAAGAATCGGGAGAGTCAGATGAAGAAACTGATCACGGCAGCGGCGCTGCTATTGGTGGGAGCACCGCTTGCATGGGCACAGGGCGGCCCGCCAGATTTCGATGCCCTGGATACGGACGGCGACGGGTCGCTCTCGCTGGAAGAAGTCACGGCCATGTTTGCCGCATTCGGCGGCAGGGGCGGCCAGGCCCCCGATCCCGAGCAGGTCTTCGCCGGCTGGGATGCGGACGGTGACGGCTCGATCTCCAGGGAAGAGTTCGATGACCGCCCCCGCATGGGCCGTGGCGGCTAGCTAACCACGTCGCGTCAATTGGTGCGCTCGCGCCGCGAGCGCACCATACCA
>JAZFYK010000217.1:0-3035 GCA_036443505.1 Gammaproteobacteria bacterium
ATCACCCGATATTCAGATCCAACTGACGGTTGCCGATATCGATGAAATGGACACGATCGTCGCGTTGATTACGCGATTGCTCAGAAGTGCGCACAACCTGGCGCCGGACGACGAAGACGATTTCCGAATTCAGACCGCCGAACAGTTACGATCGACTTTCGGCACCATTTTGAACAACGTGACGGTCGTCATGGCCGGTATCGTCGGCATCTCGTTGCTCGTCGGCGGTATTGGCATCATGAATATCATGCTCGTGTCGGTTACCGAAAGAACGCGCGAAATCGGCATCTGCAAAGCCATCGGGGCCAAGCGACACCACATCCTGCTGCAGTTCCTGCTCGAGGCGCTCGTTTTGTGCCTGCTGGGTGGTTTCGTCGGGGTTATCATCGGCTACGGAATCGGTGCCGTCGCCGCATCGTATATCCCGGGATTTCCACCTGCCCACACCCCGCTGTGGGCCGTCACATTGGCGCTCGGGTTCTCGGCCGTCGTAGGCGTCGTGTTCGGGATTCTGCCCGCCGCGAAGGCCGCCAACCTGGACCCCATCAGCTCGCTGCGCTACGAATAGCTCGTACGCGCAGGCGACAATACCGTCATGCTGGCACTCTATTATCGCCTTGCGAGGCGGCTGTATAGACTCCGATCAATTCTGTGGGCGCTCGGTGCGCTCGCCGTCGGGGCCTTCGGCGGCGTGCTGTTCCTCTCGGACGGTTCGATCGACGGCTCTTTTGCCCTGGTGTCGCTAGTGATACTGCTCTGGGCACTCTGGCTGCTCGCCGTCGCTCACAGTTCGATCGAGCCCGTGCCGGAGGTCGACCCGGCGGCGCGCACCTGGGCGAGATTCAAAACGAAGTTCAGGCGCGGCCTGGTCTGGGCTCAGGCGCTTACCATGACGGCGCTCTTCATCCTTGCCCTCGTCATGACGATTCGCACGACCGGGATCGTGCTTGACCGCTACGGGTAGAGACTGGGCAGACGCTTGGCACGATAGATGTGCACGCCGTATTCCGGGTCTTCCTCGAGAATCACTTCGAACACTGTCTCCGCGGGGTCAGTGTGGGTCAGTTCGATGATTCGTGCCCAAAGCTTACGATCGGCTGCCGTCGAAGTGCGTCCGTCCGGCCCGGTCTCCCTGGAGCCATCGGTCACGAGGATATTTCCCGTAATGGGCAACCAGTCGACATCGCTGAGATAGCGGGAGTAGAAGGCATCCTCGCCGGGGCCGCCGTAACTCCAGGGCTGGGAAACCTCCATGGCCTCCTCGTCAACCGCATACTCGACAGCCCGGCTGTAGAGGTCCTCGACGGCCGGCTGCGCCTCGTATGGGCTAACGCGGGGAACGCCATTGTCAAACATCACGATGCTGCCACTGCCCGTGAACGACGGGCCGTGCTGATGGTATGACCATTCGACCTCGCCTACGGGTTTCAATAGCTTGGCGCTCCACGGTTCCTTCCAGTTGGCGGGGGTACCGAGGAGCCAGATGAGCTCGCTCGTCGCGAGGCTGACTTTCGCCAGGACATCCTGATGGCGCAACGAGATGATGAAGCTGTCGTCGTCCGGGTTGTATACGAGCGCGTTGCCGTGTTCCCAGTCGCGCAATGGCAGGTCGGCGCCGGCATAGAGGTCGCTGTAGTATCCGCCGCCCAGTGAGCCGTAGCCGATGCGATGTGGATCGAGAACGTCCAGAAGCTTGACGCGCCGGATCACGGTCCCATCGCGCGCGAATTCCACGATGACGTCACCGATGACTGACGCGGGTGCAGGCGCGGCATTGGGGTCTGAGTCGCTGGACGGGTAATCGTCCATCTCGCGCAGCTCGGAAGTCAGGGCGAGAAAATTACCGTTGGGTAGTTCGATCACCTCGTGATGGAAGCTGTCGACATCGACCGGTGTACTTCCCTCGACGGATTCCGAGTGTCTTCCGGTGGCGTGCCACTGCTGCACGATATCACCGAGCAGATTGATCTCGATGAGTCGCCAAAGGTCTCCGGCCGGACTGTTGCTGTAGAGAATGTTGCCGTTGCTCAACTGGCGGATGTCGTCGATCGCGTCGTCGTCATTGCGGTAGTACCAGACGAAGTCGCCGCGATCGTCCATGATGACGATGAGCCCGAGTTTCTTCTCCTGTCTGTCTTCGCCCCACCATTTCACGTTGAAGAGGTTGACGCCCGGCTCCATCCGCGCCGTATCCCGTACCGTGACTCGTGTACGAGGGAGTTCTACCGGCAATGGGGGGGTCTCATAGGTGAGTCGAGCGGACTCGCTTTGATTGCCCGCAGTGTCTTGAGCGATGGCAGTCATCGAATGCGAGCGTCCGAAACGCAGCCCTAAAACCATCGCGGAATGCTCGGTCCTGAACGCCTCGTCCGGCGTGACGCTCCAGATCCGCTGGCCATCGTCGATACGAATCGTCAGTCGGGTCGGCTCGTCGGTCGACAGGGATAGTACGGTAGACAGCGGTGCCCGGGGATTCGTATTGACGAGCGATGCATTCGCGATCACCGGCGGCGTGATGTCCCGGTTGTCGGTCCCGCTATCGGTTGCAGCGGGTGGCGGCGAGTCACAGCCCATGAGCAGGCTTGCTATGGCGGTGACCAGCCCCGCCGACGATAGGATCGATGCACGCATATTCTTTGATCTCCCCATTAACAGTATGGACAGGCGGTCGTCGGCTCGGCATTCGTTGTTCTCGTGAGCCAGGCCGCCTGCAGAGCCAGTATAGCTTGTAATGCCAGTCCTCGCGCTAGCGGGGAGGGCTGTAGATCGAACCGGACGGGCCGGCCTGCATGACTCGACCGACACACCGAAGTATGCTGCGATGGCACGTAGCCCTGGAGAGACCATGCGAGTCCTGATCCTGTCACTGATTCTGCTTTTCGGTACGGCTTCGGCCCAGGAGCCCATCCGCGGTTTCGCGGACGACGCCGTCGATGCGCAGCGCGCCATTGAGGCGGCCTACGATTCCGACCTGAGCACAGAGGACATGGATGCGTGGATGCGGCGGCTGACGGCGAGTCCGCATCATGCCGGCT
>JAZFYK010000218.1:0-5073 GCA_036443505.1 Gammaproteobacteria bacterium
GCTCGACCGCACACGCTTGGCCCGACGAGTCGAAGAGCTCGCCGCACAGTTTGACCAGCCGGCGGAAGCCGCGCGGACGTATCGGGCCGATCAGGAGCTGATGGCGCAGTTGGAGGCGGGCGTGTTAGAGGAACAAGTGGTGGATTTTCTACTTGAAAACGCTAAGACTACGGAGAAGTCCATTGCGTTCAAGGAGTTCATGGCGTTCTGACGCGCCCGGAGTTCGACATGACGACAGAGAGTAAAGAAAGGAGTGCGAAGGTGAATGTCACAGGATTGAATCTGGTGCCCATGGTGGTGGAGCAAACGGCTCGTGGCGAGCGAGCCTACGATATTTACTCGAGGCTTCTGAAGGATCGCGTCGTGTTCATCGTCGGCGGTATCGAAGACATGGTCGCCAATCTGGTCGTCGCGCAGCTCCTGTATCTCGAGTCCGAGAATCCGGATAAGGACATTCATCTCTACATCAACTCGCCGGGTGGAGCCGTCACGGCGGGCTTGTCCATCTACGACACCATGCAGTTCATCAAACCTGACGTGAGTACGATCTGCGTCGGCCAGGCGGCCAGCATGGGCTCCTTGCTGCTCGCGGGCGGCGCCAAGGGCAAGCGCCATTGTTTGCCGCACTCAAGAATCATGATCCACCAGCCGAGTGGCGGCTTCCAGGGTCAGGCAGCGGATATCGACATTCAGGCCAGAGAAGTACTGAAGCTCAGAGAGCGCCTGAACGCGATCCTGGCCAAGCATACCGGGAAGTCCCTGGAGACGATCCAGCGGGACAGCGATCGTGACAACTTCATGGATGGAGAAACCGCGGTCAGCTACGGTCTAATAGATTCGGTGCTCTCAAAACGCGTTAAAGAGTCTGGTAGTAGCTGATAGTTCAAGGACTTACGATATTTTGCCCTGATTCGGGGCAGGACGTCGGGAACTGGGAAGCGGGCCTTGGCATAGCCCCGAGACAAATGCTATAAGGCGGAGAGTACTTTTTTTTCCCGGGGCGAAGGACGCCATATGAGCGAAGATTCACGCGGCAAATCCGACGACGGCAAGCTGCTGTACTGCTCGTTTTGTGGCAAGAGTCAGCACGAAGTTCGTAAGCTGATTGCGGGTCCATCCGTATTCGTCTGTGATGAATGCGTCGAACTCTGTAACGACATTATTCGCGAGGAGCTCGACGATCGCGCCGAGCACGGCGATGACAAACTGCCGAAGCCCCAGGAGGTCAAAGCCGTTCTCGACGAGTACGTCATCGGTCAGCAGATCGCCAAGAAAGTCCTCTCGGTCGCCGTCTACAACCACTACAAGCGGCTGGAGACGCGCAAGGCGGAGCGCGGCAAGGAAGAGATCGAGCTCGCCAAGAGCAATATCCTGCTCATCGGGCCGACCGGCTGCGGCAAGACCCTGCTGGCGGAGACACTCGCACGGCTTTTGAATGTCCCCTTCACGATCGCCGATGCGACAACGCTGACCGAGGCCGGCTATGTCGGCGAAGATGTCGAGAACATCATCCAGAAGCTTCTGCAGAAGTGTGACTACGATGTGGAGAAGGCTCAGACGGGCATCGTCTATATCGATGAAATCGATAAGATTTCCCGCAAATCCGATAACCCTTCGATCACCCGGGACGTATCGGGCGAGGGCGTGCAGCAGGCGCTGCTGAAGCTCATCGAGGGGACGGTCGCGTCCGTGCCGCCTCAGGGCGGGCGTAAGCATCCGCAGCAGGAATTCCTGCAGGTCGATACGGCCAATATCCTGTTCATCTGCGGCGGCGCATTCTCGGGCCTGGATAAGATCATCCTCCACCGTTCTTCCCGGAGCGGCATCGGCTTTGTTGCCGATGTGAAGAGCAAGGACAACGCTGACCACCTGGCCGAGCTGCTCAAGGAAGTGGAACCCGAAGATCTGATCAAGTACGGCCTCATTCCCGAGTTCGTCGGCCGCTTGCCCGTTGTGGCCACCCTCGAGGAGCTCGACGAAGAGGCGCTCGTGGAGATCCTCGTCCAGCCCAAGAATGCTTTGACCAAGCAGTACCAGAAGCTCTTCGAGATGGAGGGAGTGGAACTGGAGCTGCGTGACGATGCGCTACGCGCTATCGCCAGCCGCGCGATGGCGCGTAAGACCGGGGCCCGTGGATTACGGACCATCCTCGAGAACGTGCTGCTCGACACGATGTACGACTTACCGTCCATGACGAATGCCACGAAGGTGGTCGTGGACGAGACCGTGGTGACGGGTGAGACCGAACCCTACGTGATTTATGAGACCGAGGAACCGGCGGCCGTGGGAGACGAGCGCCGCTGAGTACCCTCGCTGAGGAGGCGATCCGGCGCTTGAGATCTGACGCCGGCGCCCCCACTAAGGCATTAGGCTCGTCTTGAGCGAGCCGTTGGTAAGGAGTTTACCGAGCCGTGGATACAGACAATCCCGAACCGGGAGGTCCTAAGCGACTGCCCATACTGCCCCTGCGCGATGTGGTGGTTTACCCGCACATGGTGATTCCGCTCTTCGTTGGGCGGGAGAAATCGGTCGTGGCCCTCGATCAGGCGATGTCGGCGGACAAGGAGATCTGCCTCGTCGCCCAGACCAAAGCCGATGTAGACGAGCCCGGCGAGAAAGACGTCTACGAGATCGGCACGGTCGCGACCATCCTGCAGTTACTGAAGCTTCCCGACGGTACCGTCAAAGTCCTGGTCGAGGGTGGCCGGCGCGTACGCATCCTGAAGCTTGAGATCGACACGTGTTTCTCGGCCGAGATCGAAGAGCTGCCGGACGCGGAGGCCGAACCACCTCCGGAGGACGAGGACGTCGACGAGCGCGAGATGGAGGTGCTGGCACGGTCGGTCGTGTCCCAATTCGAGCAATACGTCAAGCTCAACAAGAAAATCCCGCCTGAGATCCTGACTTCGCTCGCGGGGATCGATCAACCGGGACGGTTGGCGGATACGGTCGCCGCCCATATGTCGCTGAAGCTCTCGGACAAGCAGAAAGTCCTGGAGATCATCGGCGTCAAGGCGCGCCTGGAGCACGTGCTCGGCCTGGTCGATGGCGAGATCGACGTACTTCGTATCGAGAAGAGAATCCGTGGCCGCGTCAAGCAGCAGATGGAGAAGAGTCAGCACGAGTACTATCTGAATGAGCAGATGAAGGCCATTCAGAAGGAGTTGGGCGATCTGGAGAACGCGCCCAACGAGCTTGCCGACCTGGAGCAGAAAATCCAGACGGTCGGCATGACCAAGGAAGGCAAAGAGAAGGCAACCTCGGAGCTTGGCAAACTAAAACTTATGTCGCCGATGTCAGCCGAAGCGACCGTGGTACGCAACTACGTCGATTGGCTCGTCAAGGTGCCGTGGAAGAAACGCACGAAGGTCTTGCAGAACCTGGAAGAAGCCGAGCAGATACTCGAGGAAGATCACTACGGGCTGGAGAAAGTCAAAGAACGCATTCTCGAGTACCTGGCTGTACAGCAGCGCGTCAAGAAACTCAAAGGGCCAATAATCTGCCTCGTGGGCGCGCCCGGTGTGGGTAAGACATCGCTCGGGGAGAGCATCGCGCGCGCGACGAATCGTAAGTTCGTGCGCATGTCGCTGGGCGGAGTCCGGGATGAGGCCGAGATCCGCGGCCATCGGCGCACCTATATCGGCTCCATGCCGGGCAAGATCATCCAGAATCTGAGCAAGGTAAAAGTGCGTAACCCGCTGTTTCTACTGGACGAAGTAGACAAGATGTCGATGGATTTCAGAGGCGATCCGTCGTCCGCCCTGTTGGAGGTTCTCGATCCCGAGCAGAACTCGACGTTCAACGACCACTATCTGGAGGTGGACTTCGACCTCTCGGACGTCATGTTCGTATGCACCGCGAATACTTTGAATATTCCGCCGCCGCTACTGGACCGAATGGAGGTCATTCGTCTGCCGGGTTACACCGAGGATGAAAAGCTGAATATCGCCAAGGGATACCTGATGCCGAAGCAGACGACGCAGAACGGCATCGAGGAGGATGAACTCCGGATCTCCGACTCGGCCATCCTGGACACGATCCGTTATTACACACGCGAGGCTGGCGTCAGAAACCTCGAGCGCGAGCTCGCCAACATCTGTCGCAAGGTCGTCAAGCAGCTGCTGCTTAGACCGCGCAAGAGTATCGTGCGGGTGACCCATCGTAACCTCAAACGCTTTCTCGGCGTCCAGCGTTTCCGCTATGGCCGCGCCGAGGACAGCGACCAGGTCGGCCAGGTCACCGGTCTCGCCTGGACCGAGGTTGGTGGAGAGCTGCTCACGATCGAGGGTGCGATTGTTCCCGGCAAAGGGAAGTTAATCCACACCGGACAGCTCGGCGATGTGATGAAGGAGTCCATTCAAGCCGCGATGACGGTCGTCCGCAGCCGAGCCGCCGTGCTCGGGATCGACGAAGACTTCCATCAAAACTCGGATGTGCATATCCACGTCCCGGAGGGTGCCACGCCGAAAGATGGGCCCTCGGCCGGCATCGCAATGTGCGCAGCATTGGTCTCGGCGCTGACCAAGATCCCCGTGAAGGCGAACGTCGCGATGACCGGAGAGATCACCTTGCGCGGCGAGGTGCTGCCGATCGGCGGGCTCAAGGAGAAGTTGTTGGCGGCCCACAGGGGCGGCATCGAGACGGTGCTGATTCCGGCCGAGAACGAAAAAGATCTGGTGGAAATACCGAAGAACATCAAGGACAAGTTGACGATTCTTCCGGTTAAATGGATTGATGAAGTCTTGTCGTTGGCACTGCGACACATGCCTGCACCGAAGCCCGATGCTGAGTCCAAAAACGCAGAGCGGGACGCCAAATCGAAGGACGCCGAGAAAAGTAAAGCCGTGCTTCCCCACTAGCGCTGAAACTCATATTTGACATCGGAAAATACGCCTTGGTATAAGTTCCGCAGTCTGGCGGTTCTTTTGGACTCGCACGTGGGACACGATGCGGGCTCGAGCGACCTCCAGGCAGGTCTTCTAGGGTGGGCGCCCGTGTGCGTCTGGGGTAAATCTATCAATTCACAAAAGGGATCGGAATGAACAAAGCGGAACTCGTCGATTCAGTAGCAGG
>JAZFYK010000219.1:0-2247 GCA_036443505.1 Gammaproteobacteria bacterium
GTCGTATCCACGGCGAATATGATGACCTGCAGCCTGTCGGTGGATCATCGCGTCACCGACGGCGTCGCCGCCGCCGAGTTCCTGCAGATCTTCAAAGACCTGGCCGAGGACCCGAGATTGCTGTTGCTGTAGATCGTCTGTCGGAAAGGTTGATCATCTCGCGTCGATTCTGTGAAAGTGAAGTAGCCGCCTGATCCACAAGAAAAACTCTCCACCGTTATCGGCCGGCGGGTGCCCTTGCGGGCACAAATAGTATCGAGCTTCTTGGGATAGCGTCGAAATCCCTTACCTTTCGCGATACCCGCTCGTCTAACTACCTGGAAATCAAGAAGAAAATATTCTTGGCGTGCATCTTGCTGGGACTGATGGGAGCGCTCCACGAGGCGCGGAAAACGTCGCAACAATTCCAACAGGCACACGGCAGTGAAAATTTACTTCGTCGCAAGAACCGTCAGCTCCAGACCGATCAAAGTGACCCAGGGTATCGTCGAACGGAAACATTGGGTAACGCTCAAGAAAGAGCTTGCCGCCGATGGCTTCGTCATCACCTACTGGAACTCGGTCAGCGACACCGTCTGGGATGACGTTGCAGCCTGACGGCAGCGCAACCCGACGCCCGGCGCGCCGGATGGCGAACGCCGGTGCCCGCGCGTCGGATCATCAGGACGCGCACGACGAGGCATGCCCCGACGACCTGGAAGATGTGGATGCCACCGACCACGAGGACCCACAATATGTTCAACGAGACAGATCCGAAGACGACATCCGACCAAGCGCGGACCGGAAACCAACCCTCGAGTCCCGCCTCCATCATGCGCAACCAGGACACTACCGTCATCGGACCGTCGACCCACATCAGCGGCCACATCAGAGCCAACGAGGATCTCATCGTGCACGGTCACGTGGAAGGATCAATCCACGTCGATGACGGATTGCTCATGGTGACCCGGGGGGGACAGGTCGATGCCGATGTAACCGCGAGGGTCATCAACGTCGAAGGGCGGATCGAAGGCAATCTGCGGGCCACCGAGCAGATTATCGTACGCCGATCCGGGCGGGTTCGCGGCAGCATCAGCGCCCCGCGCATCGCACTGGACTTCGGATGCAGATTCAGTGGCGCCATCGATACGGATGCGGCGAAGAACTCTGCACCGGCGACCGGTGCCGACAAGATCGCGGATATCAAAGCGGCCATTTCCAGCACCGGCGGCGCATCCGTCAAGGCGGCCATGGGAAAAAGCTCAGCGCGATAGTCGCGACTGCCTGCGATTCAGGGCAGCAGATCGTCGATCGCGATTGGGCTATCGGGGCACGCCAGCGGAGCGATTCGATTACCGGGACTCACGGTTTGCTGTTCTGCGTAAGAAGTGCCTTGTGCATGTCGCGACACTTCCAACTGCGAATCATCCAGGTTCAGGATCCAGTATTCCGCAATGCCGGCGCGGGCGTAGAGAGCCTTCTTCCGACCGCGGTCGAAGGAGAGCGTGCTATCGGCGATCTCCACGACCAGCACCGCCGTCGCGGGATGTGCGTCGCGGTAGTCGCGCATTGACCCGGTGACTACGGCTACGTCGGGCTCGGGCTCGGAGCGCTCGTCGAGGGCGAGGGGCGCTCGAGTGCGTACGTCATGACCAGTCGAGAACACCTTCCGTAAAGCCGTTTCGACCAGCCGAATGGCCGTTATGTGCCTGCTTCCCTGCAGCGACATGGTAAGAATCTCCCCTTCGACGAGCTCTAGACGCAATTCCGGATGGAGGATCCCTGCCTCGATCATCCGGTCGTATTCGTTGCGGGTCCACAAATGGGGACGTAGGTTGGTAGTTGCCATTTTCGATCCAGAGCGTGTCGGCTCGTCAGTCAGACTAGCATGGGTGAATGTCTCCCGAATTCGGACTATTGCCCAAATCCGTGTGCGCGCTCGGGGCCGATTACCGACGCCGTGCGCTCAGCTCCAACGGTTTGCTTGTCACGCGCCCGAGAGTTAAGGTGCTTGATCTACGACTGGGAGGGGTGAAATATGAACCGCATAGCCTCTTTTCTCCTGGTGCTACTCGGCCCGTTCGCGGCCAGCGTAGCTGATCCCATCCACGACGCGGCCAGTACCGGGAATATCGAGCAAGCCGGAAAGCTGTTGGACGGCGGCGCCGGAATAGAGTCGAGGGGAGCCAACGAGGCGACGCCCTTGATTCTGGCAGCCCTGAATGGTCACGCGAGCACTGTAGAACTATTGATTACTCGCGGGGCCGA
>JAZFYK010000220.1:0-2366 GCA_036443505.1 Gammaproteobacteria bacterium
TCGAGTCCGGTCACTCGGGCCGAGCTGAATCGCCATCCTCAACTCCTTCGCGATCTATGGAACTGACAAATCGTTCTCCTAGGCGCATCACCCGATGAATTTCGGAGTACTCCCAGTTCGAGATGCCGGGCTCGATCTCGCGCAGCTCGATTTGACCGAGAGTCTCGTCGTAGACGTAGACCTGGTTCCCGTCCATGATCACCGAGGTCGGTACGCGAACGGCATTCTCTTCGCTGGCGAGTAGGATCTCTACGTCATCGCTGTAGCCGGGCAGCAACTCGCCCTTGTCCGGGTCATCGATCTCCGCCTCGATCTCGACCGTGCGAGCCTGCTTCTCCAGGTCCAGCACATAGGGTGCCACACGCCGCACGTGCCCGGAGAAGGTCCGATCGGAGAACGCGTCCAGGCTGATACGCGCGGGCAGGCCTTCCCGTACTAACGGCGCGTCCACCTCATCGATCGGCGCGCTGATATAGAGACAGCTCGAGTCGATCAGATCGACTGTCGGCGGTGTCGGGATGCCAACCGGGGAGGGCGTCACGAATTCCCCGAGTTCGCCATTGATCTTGGCGATGACCCCCGCGAACGGTGCGATGAGTCGAGTCCGCTCCAGCGCCGCTTCGGTGACCTCGATCCGGGCCGTGGCGACTTTCGCACTATCCTGAGCAGCCGTGCAGCCCGCCGCACTCGATTCAGCGATGCCGACCGCCCGGTCCGAATCCTCTTCCGAGGCGAGCCCATCGTCGAGGAGTGCCGTCAGGCGGTTCGCCTCACGCCGGGCGAAATCCGCGGTCACGCATGCTTCCTCGGCGCGCGACTGGGCGGCCGTCGCTTCCCGTTCCGCGAGCCGGACTTCGGCCTTCATATCATCGTTCCAGAGCTCCAGAAGCAGCTGGCCCTCTTCGACGTCATCACCGTCTGAAACCGGCAGCACGACGATCTGCCCGCCGATCGATGGCGACAGCCCGGCCCGCCGGCAGGCATCTACCGTCCCGGCGCGCGTGTTGCTGACCGTGGCCGATACCGGGCCGCGTTCGACGGTAATGAGACTGACCGAGACTGGTTCGGACCGTGTGAAGTACCAACCGGCAAGGACCACTGCGACCGCTAGACCTGCGATGATGCCGAATCGTTTCATGGTGTTGGCGTCACTCTACCCCAGCGAGATAGCGCTCCGCATCCAGGGCCGCCATACAACCCGAACCGGCTGAAGTAACGGCCTGCCGGTAGATAGGGTCGGCGACATCGCCCGCCGCGAATACACCTTCGACGCTGGTTCCGGTGGCATAGTCATGGCCATTCTGGTTGACGACGATATAGCCGCCATCCATTTCCACCTGACCTTCGAAGATGCCGGTATTCGGCGTATGGCCGATGGCGATGAACACCCCTTGAACCGGGATCTCTTGCGTGCCGTCACCCTGTGCTTCCTTGATCCGGATCGTCGTGACTCCGCTGTCGTCACCGAGTACCTCGTCCAACACGTGGTTCCACTGCACGGTGACATTGCCATCCGCCGTCTTATCGAGCAGTCGCTTGCTCAGGATTTTCTCGGCACGGAATTCGTCCCTGCGATGAACCACCGTAACCTCGGAAGCGATATTGGAGAGATACAACTCCTCTTCCACGGCGGTGTTGCCGCCGCCGATCACAGCGACGGGTTGCTCTTTGAAAAAGAAGCCATCGCAAGTCGCGCACGCCGACACGCCGCGTCCCTTGTAGGCTTCCTCCGAACTCAGGCCGAGGTATTTTGCGGAGGCGCCCGTGCTGATGATGAGCGCATCGCAGGTGTACTCGCCGCTGTCGCCGGTCAGGCGAAACGGCCGCTGTCCCAGGTCCACGGTATTGATCTGGTCGTAGATCAGGCGCGTGCCGAACCGCTCTACATGGCGTCGCATTCGCTCCATGAGCTCGGGTCCCTGGACTCCATCGTCGTCGCCCGGCCAGTTATCCACATCCGTCGTCGTGGTCATCTGACCGCCGACCTCGATGCCCGTGATAATGACGGGTTCCAGCGCCGCGCGGGCCGCGTACACAGCCGCCGTGTACCCCGCAGGGCCGGAACCCAGAATTATCAGTCGATGGTGTTCAGCGGACATAACATTTCCTCGCGCCGGTATGGTAGTGGAGCAGGGTCTGGAAGTCAGCTAGTAGTTGCACGAGGTCTTTAATTTGGGCAAGCTGCCCTTTTTTCAATGGGCGCCGCCCCGACGGGCGCCTCCCCGAAGGCACAGGCCTAAGCGTATCCTCAGGAGCCCCAGTTAATGGCAAGCAGTTATCTTCTCACTTCGGAGTCGGTATCGGAGGGACACCCCGACAAAATGTGCGACCAGATCTCCGACGCCATACTCGACGCCGCTATCAAG
>JAZFYK010000221.1:0-2122 GCA_036443505.1 Gammaproteobacteria bacterium
CGAGCGCAGCAACTTGCAACCCGGTGAAACCGTGCTCGATCTGGGCAGCGGGGCCGGGCTCGACGCAATCATTTCGTCATGGCGAGTTGCTCCGAGCGGTAAAGTCATCGGCGTCGACCTCAACCCCGCCATGTGTATCAAGGCCCAAGCTCACGCCGCGGCAACCGGCACGTCGATGGAGTGCCACGAGGGACGCATGGAGGAGATCCCGCTTCCCGATGCCGCAGTCGACGTGGTCATCTCGAACGGCGTGATCAACCTGTCATTCCGCAAGCGTAAGGTCATCGAGGAGATGTTTCGCGTCCTGAAGCCGGGTGGTCGCATCTCGATCACCGACATCGTCAGCGCGAAGCAGCTGTCCCAATCGATTGTCAACGATCCCAAACTCTGGGCCAGCTGAATCGGTGGGGCTCTCCTGGAAGGAGAGATGTTCCGCTTGCTCGAGGAGAGCGGTTTCACCCGGGTCCGGTCTGCGGTGGTTCCGCGGTTCAAATTCCGGAAGGAATCGACGCAGAACTCGGCCGAGGCTTACGGAGTCAAAGCCGTCATGATGACGGCGCTGAAGCCGGACGAGAACTAACTGCCGCGGATGACCCCCTGAACGCGGATGTGCCGGGACCAGCAGTGCGGCGCCTTTTAACAAGCGATTGCAGTTGACGCGAACGAACTGGAAGGGTCGCGCGCTTCGCTTGGGGTGCGCATCATGGTCACGCAACTGAATCGCAATTCGCTAGGACGCGACACTTGGACTTGGATCAGGCCTGGGGGTTGAGGGGTGCTTGGTGATTCTCCGGAGCGAGACTACTCGAAGAAGCTGCACTCGTTCGAGGAGTTTGCCGCGCCGGAGTTGAGGCGGATCATCAATGACCTCTGCCTCGAAGAAGAGTCGGTGGTCTTGGACGTCGGATGCGGTACCGGGCTGGGAACGCAGCTTCTGAGGGCTCACGCCGCGCGCGTGATCGGCGTCGATCTTTCGCTCCCTCATGTTCGGGCAGCGGGTCGCTCCGAAGGTGGTGCTGGGTTCGTCGTTGCTGATGCCCGCCGGCTTCCTTTCCCAGACCACGCCTTTGACGTCGTGTGGGCGTGCAACTCCCTGAATCACCTGTCCAATCCAGAGCGTGCGCTCCGAGACCTTTGGCTCAGCCTTCGACCTGCCGGACGGCTCGTGGTCGCGCAAAGTCATCTTCTGCCAGAGATGTTTTTCGCCTGGGATTACCACCTCGACGCTCGGGTCCGATCTGCTTGCCACGAGTACTACCGAGCGAAGTACGGCCTAACGACCTCGGACACGGCGAGCTCAACGCGGCTTCTTGGGATCGTGCGGGAGGCCGGCTTCACCGAAGTACGGCCAAGGACCTATGTGCTTGAGCGGTTTGCGCCGCTTTCGGAGGGGGACGTAGAGTACCTGCTCGGTTTGTACGAAGCCTACTGGGGCGAGAAGCTGAGACCTTTCCTTAGCGAAGAGGACTGGCGCCGGCTTCAACATCTGTGTGACCCAGAGTCTGAAGAGTTCAGCCTGAGGCGGGACGACTTTCACTACCTGCAGACGCTGAGTGTGGTTGAGGGACGCAGGCCGGAGGCGTAGGCCTGGTGTCGCGTCCTAATAAGCGATTGCAGTTGACGAGGCAATCAAATCGCAATCCTATAGGCAGTCCGGATCGGGCGCGAACCTACAGGAATCCATTAGCTCGAGTCACTCCCGGAGGAATTGAGATGCCAGAGAAGAGTGCCAACAAAGCTGAAATAGCACCGCCTCACGTCCAACTGATCCAAATGGGCACAGCGTACTGGGTGTCGCGTATTGTGTTCGTCACCGCCGAGCTGGGTCTCGCCGACCGGCTTGCCGAAGAACCTAAGAGCGCCGCGGACCTGGCCGGGGCGACCGGTACGCACACGAGATCGCTCCACCGCTTGATGCGCACCCTCGCGAGCCTCGGCATTCTGTCAGAGCGTGCTGACGGTGCTTTTGCACTCACGCCGCTCGGCGAAGCCCTCAAGACCGGGGCGCCTGGTGCGGCGCGATCCAGCATTCTCTCACTCGCAGGCCAATGGGCCTGGCGGGCATGGGAGGAGTTCCCCCATTCCGTCGAGACCGGCGAAACGGCCATGGAGAAAGCCTGGG
>JAZFYK010000222.1:0-2621 GCA_036443505.1 Gammaproteobacteria bacterium
CCTCCAACGCAGCCGTTAAGAAACACCCATTTAGACTCAGTCCGAATGTCTGCTTTCGGCCATAAGCAGACATTCAGATCGACCTCAATACGTACACTCTGAACGTCTGCTTTCGGGAAAGCGGACATTCGCCTGGCTCTCCAAACCGTCCGACTAATGCGTGCAGCGGCCTGACTCAACATCCGCTCCGACTGCGGAGAGAAGCGTGACCCACTCAGAGACATCATCAACAGCAGGAGCTTCACATCAATGCCCGATTAGAGAAACAGTCGTTCGCGACGAGTCTTTAGAACGGCTCACACTCGTAGGGTTCTATAGACTCGCGAAGTTCCACCCAGTAGAACTCATAGGAGGAATGCGCTGTATAAGTTGCCGGGTCGGTTACAGTCGCTGCCTCCTCAGTTCAGGAACGTAAACCGAGAGCGCTGGAGCGTCTCGAGCAGCGTCTCTGCGTCGGCTTCCACGGAGACACCGTTCGGCTCATCGAAGTCGAGGAAGTGGACCAGCTCGAGTTGCGGGTCACCCGACTCGCGACCGTCCGCCCACATCCGCACGTAGTCGCTCGCCGCAATCCGCGGCTTGCCAAGGATGAGACGCATCTCGGGGATTTCAAGGATGCCGTCGTACGCGCGGAAGATAAGCTCCGTGCAGACGAGCCTGTCAGTCGTCTCGAAGTCGAAGTCGAAGTCGTACTCCTTCCCACGGTGGCTGAGCGCTCGGCTGAGCGCCTCACTCAGATTCTCCTCCGATAAGTTCGGTCGCAAGACCACGACGGCGTCGGTCTCGCCGACGGAATGCTCGAAACTGGTGAAGATGACGCCCTCACCGATCGCCTCGATGACAGCGAAATCGTTTCCGAGCTCGTCCTGCCCCTGGAAGTCCGACATGTGGGGAGCGGCCCGTGGATCCGTCGCGACCCCGAGTTCCGCCAGCTCCTCGTAGGAGCCCAGATAGAGCGCAGCGTGTGGCCAGAAGCCCGGCAACAGGCTGTTGCTGATATACCAGTTGCGACGCTCAATGAGAATGTCACCCGGTCTCAGCTCGGCCCTGAGATCGTCTACTTGTTGCGGGCTGATGAGTCCCCGGTGAGGGGGTCGCTCCTTAAACCGGAACCGACTGATCGCCATCGAGACGACGGGCGTGACCTCGCTCGCCGGATCGGTGATCTGTCTGACCATTTCCCGGAACGTGCGTTCGAGCCTGCGCCTGCCGATTCCGTCGAGAGTCTCTTCGACGGCGGGACGGGAGAGCCTCGCCCGCGTCGCGAGGTCGCCCCAAGGAACTTGTTCGGGAAGCCGGCCTGCCGCGCTGTCGGACTCGAAGCGACGCATGGCCATCTGCAGCTCGGCCATGACGGACTGATTTGTGAGACTCGCGACGATGTTGCTGAAGGTGCCTGGAGGGATGCCCCATGCCAGGTCCCCGAGGTCCAGCTGCTGTCTCGTCCTCGGGTCGTCCCGGAACGTGTCGTAGATCAGCCAGGCCTTCTCGACTAAGAGCACGGCGGCCGTATAAGCCGTGAGAAACGCACGCGCCTCGAGCGGGTCGGCCGTCGCGAGCGCGGTGTCCGTATTCTCTCCACGATAGAGCCAAACGGTCTTCAAGAGCGCCGAGCGCAGGTCCAGGTAGGTAAGCATCAGAGCACGAATCTCATCGTGATCCTGTTGTGAGAGGAGACTGCGTCCTCCGGCCAAGAAGTCGGCCCTGAGGTCGGCCAGTTGCTCCTGCATGCGGTCGAGCTGCTCAGTAGCCAGGAGCACGCCCTGCGCATCCCTCAGGAGCTCGCGCTCGGCCGCCGCCGGGTCGGCGGCGCGCGTAGCCTGCCAAGGGGAGGGGCCGAGCGGCAGTCCCGCGATGGGCTGATCGGCGTAGCCCCGGATGAGCAGCACGGCGATTGTCACGACCCCGATCGCCGCCACGCCGGCGAGGGTCACCCGCGTTCTCCGCCGCTTGAAGTTCGCGGGGAGCGGATCCCATCCGAGCACCTCCTGGCGGTAGCGGCTGCGCATGACGTCGAGCTTCTGGACGAGCTCGTTGTGAGCTTCCCGTGCGCTAACGACCGTCCCGAGCTTGAACCAGGAAGCCGCACGACCGCCCAGGTGGGCGACAATCGTCCGTATGCGCCGCGCATAGACGAGGGCGAACAGTCCAGTTGGAATCAACAGGATTACGAACGCGATGGTGGCGGCGTCGCTGAAGCCCCGCCAGACCCAGGCGATCTCGAGCCCGTAGACGAGAGGAAACGTGACGGCGCCCGCCAGAAGATGTCTTAACGACAGCGATGCGAGGTTGCCGTCGCGCGCACTCCCGCGTTCGGCAAATCTCTTCGCGGCGAAATACGGGATCGCGCCGGTCAGGACACCGAACAGAGCGGGTACAAGACCGAGGATCGTCTCCGCGATTGCCTGCACGGGAGCCAAAGGGCCAGGCAGCAGACGCGAAGCCTGTTCGAGCAGCCGGCGGTCGATGCCTGCTTCTTCGCGGAGTAGTTCGTAGCGTTCCAATGCACGTTCGATTTCTGCGATGCCCTCCGGATCGGTCCCGGCATAGTAGTTGAGGCAAGCAGCGATTTTCTGCACCAGCTCGCCGCGAAGACCCCGGCCCCGTATCCCGGAGATACC
>JAZFYK010000223.1:0-7891 GCA_036443505.1 Gammaproteobacteria bacterium
GGCGCCACAACGCGTAGACGCCGCCGTGACCGTTCAGGGGGGCGCGCCCGGATAGCTCTTGCGAGCGTCGTGGGCGAGGAGCGTGCCAGGGACGGCCTAAAGCGACGAGCTCACGATTCGAGCCGAGCCATGGACGGCGAGGCGAGATTAAGTCTCGCACGAGCTATCCGGGTGTGCCCCCCTTGCGACAAACTAGATAAGGACCTCCTCGGCGGGCTCGCGCAGGTTGTAGTGCGAGCTCATGACGTAGCCGTAGGCCCCCGCATTGGCGATCAGCAATACGTCGCCCTCCTCCGTCACCGGCAGGAGGCGATCGGATCCCAGTCGATCGCCGGTCTCACAGACTGGCCCGACGATCGTCACGACTTCTGTCGCCGCGTCGTGCAGACGAGACAGATTCACGATCTCGTGATAGGCGCCATAGAGCGCCGGGCGGATCAACGTATTCATCCCGGTATTAACCCCCACGTATTGCATCCCGCCTTTGCCTTTGATCTGCGTCACGCGAGTAATCAGTACGCCTGCCTGAGCCACGATATAACGGCCCGGCTCCAGCCACAGTTCCGTCGGGCCGACGGCGGCCTTTACCGCACTCACGGCCTCGTCGAGGGCGGCCATGTCCAACGGCTTTTCTCCTGGCCGCTCGGGACTCCCAAGCCCGCCCCCCAGATCCATGTAGCGGACGGCGGAGAACCGATCGCGCAAAGCGTTCAACTGTTCGCCGGTCTGCCGCCAGTTGTCTGCGGTCAGGATGCCGCTTCCCGTATGAGCATGTAGACCGACGACTCGGGCATCGGCTGCCTCGATCAGGTCTCGGAGTTCGTCTAGCTCAAACAGTGGAATGCCGAATTTGGAGTGCACCCCGGCTGTGCGGACGTGCTCATGATGCCCTCGGCCTTGACCCGTATCGATACGGACAAACACTTCTCGACCAGCGAAGAGCTCGGGCCAGTGCCTGAGCGGGTGGAGATTATCGAGCGTTACCCACACACCTTGGCCCAGCGCCCATTCGTATTCCTGCTTAGGTGCGAAGTTGGGCGTAAACAGGATCCGCTGCGGTTCAATGCCGGGCACTATCTGCAGTACCCGCTGAATTTCCCCGGGCGAGACGCACTCGAAGTTACCGCCCTGCTCGTCGACAATCCGCAGAACATCCGGATGCGAATTCGCTTTCATGGCGTAATAGACTGCGTTGATCGATGTCAGTGAGTTCAGCTCCGTCAGCGCCGCACGAACGGTGTCGCGATCATAGACGTAGGCGGCCTCGCGCTTCGCGGCGATGGCGAGTAAGTCAGCCCGCTTCGATTCCCACCACGGAACCGGTAGCGATACGGGCGTTGACACGGGCTTCGGCTCAAGGAGCTCCTCCCACGTTGGGCCAAAGACGCCGCCTTCCTGAAACTTGTTCACGAGAAGGCCGTGCAGGCGTTGTACGACTCGATGGGCCTGTTCCGAGTCCACGACGAATGTGAAGTTCAGGTCGTTGGCGGCCTGTGTCACGAGATGTACGCGGTGCTCTTCGAAGACCTCCATCGCGGAGCTCAGCTCATGCAGGATCGCGCGTATCCTGCGCCCGACGAGAGTCACGGCCGCACAGTCCTCGATGACGCTGACTCGACACAGTTGGCCGAGGTCTGCGGCCAGCGCCGTTACCGCGGATGGATCGGCGACATGGGCGCCGACGTCGATGGACACGGTGACATTACTCTCCGATGTGGAGATGAGATCGACCGAGAACCCGTGCCGGCGGAACACCTGAAATGCATCGGCGAGAAACCCCACCTGATGCCACATTTCCATCGACTCCATGGAGAGCAGTGTCAGTCCACTTCGCTGCGAGATGGCTTTGATCTGGGGGGTTTCGTCGCCCTCGGCACTCGAGATCAAAGTACCCTCCCACTCCGGATGGTTCGTGCACTTCAGGAATAGCGGGATTCCCAATTTTCGGACCGGCGAGATACTGCGCGGATGCAGGATGCCGCCACCGGCCGAAGCGATTTCCTGGGCCTCGCGATAATGTAAACGACGCAACAAACGCGCTGACGGCACGGCCCTTGGATCCGAGCTGAAGAAGCCCGGCACATCGGTCCAGATCTCCAGGCGCCGAGCCTGAAGTCTTGCGGCCAGATAGGCGCCCGAGGTGTCCGATCCGCCGCGGCCCAACAATACGGTATCGCCGTCGGCGCTGCGCGCGATAAATCCCTGGGTAAGTACGATGCCGTCGGTGCTCGACAACTCTGCTTGAAGATCTTCGTTCGGCACGAAATCACAGCTCGCGGTGAGTACACGGGCGCGCTCAGTCTGATCTTGCAGCGTCTCGCTTTCCAGCAGGTCGCGAGCATCCCGCCAGCGCGCGGGAAGGCCCTGCGCTTGGAGATAAGCGACTCCCAAGGTCGTGGCGGCTAACTCTCCGGTCGCCATCACCCTTGCGTGAACGCGCGGGCTCACTTCGCCTACCAGCCGGACCCCGTCGATCAGTTGCCCCAGCTTCTGAAATTCCGGCTCCAGAAGCTGCGGATCAACACCCAGCTCTGTTGCGAGTTGCTCGTGCCGTTGTTGAATATCGTCCAACGCGATCGCGGCGTCGCCGGAAGTCGCTTGCCGCAGGAGATCTTCCAGCGCATTCGAGATGCCGGCCAGTGCCGAGTGAACCACGACCGGCTTGATGCCCTCGTCGAGCCGTTGCTGCAGAAGTTGGGCGATAGTCGCCCAGTTCTGGGCCGTCGCTACACTGCGGCCACCGAACTTCATCACGACGAACGGCGACTCCGGGTAAGGCGTCTCTACCTCCTCTATCCCGAGCCCCGCGTGTACCTGTTCACTCATCAAGATTGCGCTCCTGCAAAAAAAAACCCGCTGGGATGTCCTCAGCGGGTTTTTCTTAGTGACTGTGGTGTCGTCTTCGCTACCACATGGGCACAAATATCCCGCTGCTGGTCCGCTTACGCATGACCATCCGGCCGGCCGTCTGTTTCTTGCCGATGTAGCTCATGGCGCGCAACTTAAAGGCTGCGTGCGTTTACGTCAAGGAACTTCTCTGAGGTCCATGTCGGTCACAGCGCCCTCGGACGCCGAGCTTACCAGCCGCGCGTACTTCGCCAACAAGCCCCGCGTTGCTTTAGGGGCGGGCGGCCGCCACTTGCGCAGCCGCAGATCCATCTCCTCGTCAGACAGTTGCAGGTCGATAGTCTTGGCCTGGCCGTCGATCGTGATCTGGTCGCCGTCCTCGACGATCGCCAATGGCCCGCCGACCGCTGCCTCCGGCGTCACGTGACCAACCACGATTCCGTGGCTACCGCCGGAAAATCGGCCGTCCGTAATCAGCGCAACTTCGCCTCCCAACCCTCGGCCGATGATGGCGCTGGTCGGACTCAGCATCTCGCGCATGCCTGGGCCGCCTTTCGGGCCTTCGTAGCGGACGACGATGACGTCCCCCGCCACCACCGTGCCATCGAGGATCGCACTTAGCGCCTCTTCTTCCGAAGGAAACACTCTTGCGCGACCGGTGAAACTAGAATTTTCCTTGCTGGAGATCTTCGCGACGGCACCCTGTGGCGCGAGATTCCCATAGAATACGGCCAAGTGGCTCTCGGCTCTGATCGGGTTATCGAGAGGACGCACGATGTCCTGCCCCTCGGGGTACGGGGGCACATCCGCGAGGTTTTCGGCGAGGGTCCTGCCGGTCACTGTCAGGCAGTCGCCATGGAGGAGTCCCGCGTCCAGCAGCATCTTCATGAGCGGCTGGATGCCGCCGATCCGAATCAGTTCCGTCATAAGATAACGACCGCTGGGCCTGAGGTCGCCGAGCACCGGTACACGAGCACCGACCCGCGTGAAATCGTCCAACGCGAGTTCAACCTGTGCATCGTGTGCCATCGCCAGGAGGTGCAATACGGCATTGGTCGACCCTCCCAGGGCGATCGCTACCGTAATCGCGTTTTCGAAGGCTTCCTTCGACAGAATGTCCGAGGGTCTTATACCGTGCTGAACCAGATTCATGATCGCCTGGCCGGCCCGCTCGCAATCTGTCTTCTTTGCGTCGGAGACCGCTTCCTGCGCCGAGCTATTTGCGAGGCTCAAGCCCAACGCTTCGATCGCGGACGCCATGGTGTTCGCCGTATACATCCCGGCACAGGATCCCGGGCCGGGGATGGCCGTCAACTCCACCTCTTTCAACTCTGCTTCGCTGACCGTACCCGCTGCGACTCCGCCGACGGCTTCGAAAACGGAGATGATGTCACGGTGTTTGAGACCCGGCTGAATGGTGCCGCCGTAGATGAAAATCGAAGGCCGGTCGAGGCGAGCCATCGCCATGACGCAGCCCGGCATATTCTTGTCGCAGCCACCGATGGTTATGAGCCCGTCGAAGCCCTCGGCCGCAACGACGGCTTCGATCGAGTCCGCGATGACCTCGCGTGACACGAGGGAGTAACGCATTCCTGCGGTCCCCATGGAGATGCCGTCGGAGACGGTAATCGTATTGAATGTGACGCTTTTTCCGCCGGCGGCATCGGTAGCGGCAGCGGCCACGGCGGCGAGGCCGTCGAGGTGCATGTTGCAGGGCGTGACCATGCTGGCACTCGACGCGATCCCAATCTGCGGCTTCAAGAAGTCCTCATCGCTGAACCCGACCGCCCTCAGCATTGCCCGACTCGGTGCTTGCTCGAGCCCGTCTACAACGATGCGTGAATATTGGCGGGGATCGACTTCGCTACGCTTTTTCAACGCTCAGTATCCTTACGTTTGTCGCGAAGGTCGCGAGCAATCCCGTATAGTATCATTCGATCAGCGTGTGACGATTCCAACTATGGGTTCTTCCGACTCGAAGATTCTCGGCTTCACCAACACGGGTTCCTACCCGGTTGCGCTCTCGGCTTTGATCGACGAGATGAGCCTGAAGCAGCGCGGCAATCTCATCTTTCTCGAGACACGCCTCCACGATCTCTGGGGACTCGGTCAGAACGTGATCCTGAACTGGTGCCCGGAGCGGGACGGCATCGCCATTCTCACGGTCCCGCATTATTCCGTAGCGACGTACGCCAATGAAGTCTCGCGGAATCCGGAAGAGGACACTCAGGCCTCCAGACCCTCGGAGGATTTTTTCAAAATGTTGATCTCGGAGCGCCGTCGCCTGACGCCGAGGCAGATGAAGAATGTAGCGACGCTGCTGGGAATCGAGAAGACCTACCTGGAGCTGCGCACGCGTCTGACCGATTCTGAGCGCGAGCAGCAGCTCATCGAGCAGATGGTCAAGCGCTATAGCATCAGTTACGTTCCCAATCGGGCCGTGGCGTTGTTCGACATCGTTGGCTTCAGTTTGTCGAGCCCGTTTGAACAAATGACCCAATTAAATAGTCTCTCCTACTCCGTTAACTCAGCCCAGAGCAAACTGCTCGCGAAAAAGATCGGGATCGATTTCGGTCGCTCCACAACGGGTGATGGGTTCTACCTCTGGAACAGAGACCTCGGCCTGGAAGCCGACATCAATCTCTATCACTTCATGCACCTGGTGTTGGCCGACAATGCTATTGCGAGAAGCAAGGGTGCCCATAATACGGTGCCCGAGTTGCGTGCCGGCTTTCATGTCGGCAGTAGTTACGAATTCCATCAGGCCGAAGGGCTGAACCCCACGATCTATAACTACATCGTGGGCGACGTGACCGTGGAACTTGCCCGAATTATCGATCGAGCCCTGCCAGGGCAAATTCTCGTCGGTGAGTTCTCGTTTGACGTCGTAAAAGAAGATGGATCCCCAGAAGATGGAATGAGGTTGAACTCGATGGACTTCGTCGACAGAGCTGCGGAGAGCCTTGAGCAGTTGAGCGGCCTGGAGCTATCCGGGGAGAAGATCGGCTCCATCCAGTGCTATCTGACCGGAACACCGTTGGAGGGCGGGGGCTACAGCATACGCCGGATATCGATCGGCGATAAGCATGGACTATCGAGGAACGTCTTCAATGCCAAGGTCAATATCTACCGGCAGCATGCCGATCCCATTCTCCTGGGAATAGAGGATCGAACGCTGGCGGCCGCGCCCGCGTCAATACCTGCCGATAGTCATGGCGGGCCGGACGGGGATCCAGATCGTTCCGGGGAAAGCTCTTAGCAGGCTGCTTGGCTAAAGCGTACGGGCATTAGCTAAGGTTACACCTTATTTAGTATATATAAGCTTCTGTTATATAGGGATTTTATGCCGAGAACCGGCCGGTGCAGGCGTCAGGATCGTTGCTCAGGACCGCCACTCGCTCCTTCGGGGGGTGGGGATCAGTTGGACACGGCCGCGATGGCCCTTTCTTCTCTCATTCAGGTGATCGACGATTTCCTCGGCAGCAAGCCTCACACTCTTCGCGCTACCCTGCCGGTGTCCCGTGATGGTGTTGCGGCCCTGAGCGATAACGTAGCAATGCCACCCCGACCCCTCGGCACCCGAAGGGGGTTCCTCTTTTAATACGGACGTGAGCTTGAAAGGCTCACCCTGTCCGGCGAGTTCTACGTGATATGCCACCCCGTGTCCTTGTTGTTCTGAGGTTAGTCGACGATTAACCCCGCGATTTCTGCAGGCGTCACCGCGAGGGCGAGGGCCACCATGTCGAAGAACTGGACCTCCCGGGAGGTAACTCGCGTATCGCTCTTAATAACGTCGGCAAGTGCCTGCACCGTCGCGACACGGCTGGTTGCATCGAGCTTGCGTCCGCAGCTCGATAGATATTTCTCCAACGGCGCCGTTTCGTAGAGTTCCGAGGCTGCCGCCACGCGAATATCCGCAGCGCTGACCTCCTCGCCCGTAGATTTCTCAACGATTGCCTGGACCGTCTCAACTTCGATCGGCGCGATATTCGCATCAGAGCTGGACGCGCGAGACAGTGTCATCAGCAAGACTTCACGGAACAGCTCGCTCTCTTCCTCCGGATTCAGATCGGTACCGCGAAAGATTTTCAAGACATTACTGAGGTTGGCCATACTCATAGTTAACGGTCTCTTGTTGCTCTGATTATTCGGCCGCCGTGATGCCTCGCGGCGAACAGGGCCAAAGTATACACAGCGCCGGCGGCAGATTGCACACACGGGGCCACAGTAGCCTAGGGTAGGCGTCTGCGTCGGCGATTCTCCTGGAACTCGGGGCTGAGCGATGCGAGTGTGTCCCGCTGGTCTCTGGTCAGGTACGAATCTCGCTCCCTGGTGTGCCAGTCACACACGTCGACAGGCAAAAGCAGCCTGCCCAGAAAAGACCTCACGGACTGGACGCACGGTGCATCCGGCGGTATGACAACACCCGCAATCATGGTGGAGTCGCCGCCGGTACCGCTGGCTGGCTGTCGGCGACGTTCCGGGTAGGAGAAGGTGAGGTAGGCGTCCGCTTCGGCGCTTTCTTCCCGCATGCGTACGATCGCCCGCATCATGTCGGCTTCCCAGTCGATCGGTGGCCTGGACGGTTTCCGCTCTTTGGGTGGCGGACCGGGTGACGGCTGGGGGCTCTCGGCCACCTGTGCCGGCGCGGTGGGCTCGGGCTCGGGTCCGTCTTCTGCGACGGGCTCGGATTCCACGACGGGCAAGGGGTCCAGCTCCAGGTCAGTCAGCTCAGCCGGATCTTCCTCGATGCTGTGTGCCTCGGGGGGCTCCCAATCCGATAGCCACACGACCACTGCATCCCCTTCGGGTAACGCCGGCAGTGCGGTCCAGCGTGTCTGGCTCACAGAGACGAGCACCGCGCCATGAAGCGCAATCGACGCCGCCAGGGCTAGTTGCCAGCTGCGTCCAGGGTTCAACGATTGCAGCCCCATCGCATAGCTTCGCTCACGCAGGCCTATCGATTTAGGGTCACGCGGGCATCAGGAGTTCCCTTCTGCCATCGAAACGACCAAAGTCTTCGGCTATGGTCGGGGCGAGAGGA
>JAZFYK010000224.1:0-3237 GCA_036443505.1 Gammaproteobacteria bacterium
TCGGAGCGGGCACGTTCGAGTTCCTTTACCAAGACGACGAGTTTTTCTTCATCGAGATGAATACACGCCTGCAGGTCGAACATCCGGTGACGGAGATGGTAACCGGACGCGATATCGTCAAGGCACAGTTGCTGATCGCATCTGGCGAGTCGCTCCAGTGGACGCAGCAGGACATCACGTGGTCGGGACATGCGATCGAGTGTCGTATCAATGCCGAGGATCCGAATACGTTCATGCCGTCTCCTGGTACGATCACCCTGTGGCACGCGCCGGGCGGACCGGGAATTCGTGTCGATAGCCATATCTACAGCGGCTACGCCGTCCCACCACACTATGATTCTTTGATCGGCAAGCTAATCGCGCATGGCGAGAACCGCGACTCGGCCATTGCTCGCATGACGACGGCTCTTAGCGAGGTCGTCGTAGAGGGTATACGTACCAACATTCCGCTTCATCAGGAAATATTTCAGCACGCCGCATTCAAGAAAGGCGGAACGGATATCAGCTACCTGGAGAAACGCCTCGGACTGAAGTAGCACGACGTGCCCTGGCATCATCTGACCAGCCAGTGCGACGCGGTTCAGTACGCTTACGCTGACTACTTCGGTCCCTTCGCCACGCGGCAGCGTGGCGATTGGGTCTGCCTATCGGTGCCCCGGATCTGACGACAGGTCGCATTTTTCAAAAAAAACCCGCCACAGACGGGCGAATACGCGGTAGGACCTATAGGCGACAGAACCTGGAGACTGTATCCTCGAACATACGCTCATGCTATTTACACGTTGTCCAGCCTGTCAGACCACATTCCGCATCACGACCGGTGTTTTGCGCAAGGCGGAAGGCAGGGTTCGCTGCGGCCACTGCGATTCGGTATTTCGTGCGTACGATGGGCCACGCGAGGGACATGGCGTATCGTCTCAGCCGAAGGAGCGAGTGGCTGCGGAGTGGGGCACGGATACCTTCGTGGTCCTGGACGACAAAGACTTCGATGCTCCCAAGGAAGACGGCTCACAGGAAGCGGGTCGGTCGCGCAGCAAACCATATCGATGGCTCGCCGGATCCGCGGTGGCCGTCGTCATTCTCTCGCTGCAGGCGACCCATTACTTTCGGGCCGAGCTGGCGAGCCAACCTGTGATCGGCCCGCTCGTGCGTTCCGGCTACAGCGCATTGGGGGCGGAGATCACACCCGAGTGGGACCCCAGACAATACGAGATTCTGGATTGGAACGCGACGACCAGACCGAGCACGACCGGCGAGGATATCCTGACTATTACCGCGCGGATAAGGAACAACGGACCGGCAGCCCAGCCGTATCCGGGCATCCACCTGGAGCTCAAAGACCGCTGGGAACAGACGGTGGACCGCCGATTGTTTGCGCCGGCCGAGTACCTGCCGACAGACCATGGCGGCGACCGCCTGATGGCGGCAGGGACCACGGTACCGGCGAAGCTCGACGTCGTGAACCGGACGGAAGACGCCTACGGCTTCGAGTTGGACGTCTGCGTCGAAGTCGCGACGGGCGGTGTCGCCTGCGTGTCAGACGCCGTCTTCGAGTAGGTACAGCACTGCGCAGATGAGAATCGGCGCACTCGAGTTCCCTAATCCGATCGCGTTGGCGCCGATGGCCGGTATCTCGGACGCGCCCTTCAGACGACTGTGCGCTGAACTCGGGGCGGGCATCACGCCGAGCGAGATGATCAGCTCCGATATCAAGCTCTGGGGGAGCCAGAAGTCTCAGCGGCGCCTCAGGGCGTGGGGCGAAACCTCGCCACGCGTCATTCAGATCGTGGGCTACGATGACGAGATGCTCGCAGAGGCAGCCGAATGTGCCGAGCGGCAAGGGGCTGCTGTCGTCGACATCAATATGGGCTGTCCCGCGAAGAAGGTCTGCCGGCGTCTAGCAGGCTCTTCCCTCCTCAAGGACCCGCCCCTCGTCCGCCGCATCCTGAAGCGGGTAGTCGAGCGCGTCAGCGTGCCTGTGACTCTGAAAATCAGGACGGGCTGGTGCACCGAGTCACGCAATGGCGTGCAGATCGCGACGATCGCCGAGGATTGCGGCGTCGCAGCACTCACGGTCCACGGCCGAACTCGAAGCTGCAGGTTCTCTGGCGCCGCGGAGTACGACACGATCCGCGACATCAAAAAAACGGTCAGTATCCCAGTTGTTGCCAACGGCGACATCGACTCGCCGCAGAAAGCCCAGGATGTGCTCGACTACACCGGCGCCGATGGCATCATGATCGGGCGCGCTGCCCGCGGTCGGCCTTGGATATTTTCCGAAATCAAAACTTTCCTCTCGAAAGAGCGAGGCGAAAATTCAGATCTTCCCTTACTGTCCGTCCGTGATATCATCCTCAGCCACCTCGATAGTCTCTACTCCTTCTACGGCGAGTCGGCAGGGGTTCGCGTTGGTCGCAAACATTTGTCCTGGTACGCGCAATATCAGGATGGGGCGGATAGCTTTCGCGATCGAGTAGTGCGCGTCGAGACTGCTCGGGAACAACTCGAACTTACGCGAGAATTTTGTAATCGATTTTCACGCGAGGCCTCGGCCGAACGTGTGCGTTCCGGGAGAGAACGCGGTGGCGAAAACGACCAGCAGAAAGAAAAAAGTCATCAAGAAAAAGAAGCCGGTCGCAGCTTCCCCCGCTATGGGGGTTCGGAACAAGCCGCTTAGCGCTCTCACCGACGAAGCACTGCGTGGCTATTTTACAAGTCTCAATGGCCACAACCCCGCGGAGCTCTATCGGCTCGTCATGCGCGAGGTTGAGAAACCGTTATTTAGAACCGTGATGGAGTATGCGGACGGTAATCAAAGCCAGGCGGCCGAGATTCTCGGAATTAATCGAGGCACGCTGCGGAAGAAGCTCAAGACCTACAAGCTTCTGGGTAGATGAGCCGGCCGGTGAGCCAGCACCGCAGAGCCCTACTCAGCGTCTCCGATAAGACAGGACTGGTATCCCTCGCTAAAGGTCTGGTTGCCTGCTCCTTCGAGTTGGTCTCGACCGGCGGCACGGCCGCTACGCTTCGAGACGCGGGCCTGCCGGTAATCGACGTCGCGGATGTAACAGGTTTCCCGGCCATCATGGATGGCCGCGTAAAGACGCTTCACCCGGCCATTCACGCCGGGCTATTGGCTCGAACGGGGATAGACGATGATGTCCTGGCTGAGCACAGCATCGGTTGGATCGACCTGCTCGTCGTCAACCTCTATCCCTTCGAAGCGACGGTCGCCCG
>JAZFYK010000225.1:0-2244 GCA_036443505.1 Gammaproteobacteria bacterium
TGGGATCGGAACATGAGCTGTGCCATGTCTACTTAGGCTACATCGACGGCGCAGTGCATGCCAACGATCACGAGATCGAGGAGATACGTTTTCTCAGCGCCGCCGATCTCGAGGCGGAGTTCGAGTCACAACCCGACCAGTTCACCCCCTGGTTCCGAATGGTGTGGCATGCGCTGCGATCGAACCACGGGGAACCGTTAAGTCGGTATACCGATGTATAGGGCCGCAAACGGCCAGTGGCCGGGTATGTAGATCCGCGGGGCCGCGTGTGCGGGGTGCCTCAACCGAAGTAAAGCGCAGCTTAGCGAGCCATGAGGGCGAGGGAGCCCGCACACGCGGCCCCAAGCTCAGCCGACGTAACGGTAGTACTCGATACCCATGTCAGCGAAATGACGCTCGTTGGTGCCACCCACCCGGTCGATAATGAATTCCTGCCGGGGGAGATAGTCGAGGCCGGCCACGCGCTTGCCGTCGTGCAGAGCGTGGTATTGCTCCATGCCAATGTCGACGCAGAAGCTCATGGCGTCGCCGAAATTGATCTTCGCCGCTGCTGCGCGCCAGTCGTCGGCCATGAAGAACGGGATGACTTCCGCGGCGTCACCGCTGCCGTAGCCGAGGGTAAGAACTTCTTCGCCGGCCGAGAGAGAACCCTCAACGAGCGCCTGCTCGAAGCCCGCCGCCATCCAGGCCGGTAATGCCGCGGTATACAGGTTGCCGAGATCGAGCATGGTATCGCTGCCAAGTGCCATCTTGTCGAGAATCTCGCGGCGATAGTGGCGCGACGCACGGAATGATCTCAACACCGCCATCGTCAGCGGATAGGCTTCGTAGTTGAGGCTCTCGGGTTCCGCAAGACTTGCAACGGCCGGTTTGCCAAGCATCTCCGCGCAGAGATCCTGTAGATCGACGCCGGTCTCATAGCAGTATGAGGCCAGTTCGGCTCGATCCTCGGCATCGCCGGAGCTGAGCGCGAACAGGTAGGAAACGGCCCAGCCTGTCTCCGGCATGCGCCGATACGGCCGGTGCATGAAGACGGTCTTCAGCGAACGCAGATAGTCGATCGCGTTGAGGCCGCGTTTCTCGTACATGTCGTTCATCGCGTGCAGCGTCTCGTCGACATAACAAGTCGTCGAGTATTTGCCGTTAAACACGGGAAAATCCTGGACCTGGTGGCTTTCGGAGCGATCCTGGCCGCAAAAACGCGACATCGGCTTGCGAAAATCCATGATCCTGTAATCCGATGCCGAGCCGGAACCGACCAGATCGACAACGGCGAGCTTCGGGTTCTCCTCCAGCAACATGGCGACGGCGCCGGCGCCCTGGGTGGGCTCGCCGCTGGAGCCGCGCGCGTACTCGGCGATATCCGCGCACACGACGATCGCCTGGCTGCCCGCGCCGTCGAGCGCCAAGTGGCGAATCGCGCCTTTCATGCCGTACACCCCGCCGAGGCAGGCGTGCTTGAACTCGGGCACCTCGCAACTGCGGGAAATCGGCGCCTTGCCACGCTGCTCGAGCGCCCGGTCAATCATGCCCTTGACGATGATGGCGCCGGCGGAGTTATCGGTGCTGGATTCGGTACCCAACCCTAAGAATTTTACCCGGCTGGGATCGACGTCATACTGGTCGATCAGGCGCAGGACCGCGGTCGCGGCCATCGTGTAGATGCTCTGATCCGGGCCGCGCATGCGAAAGCTGCGGCCAACCACCTCGCGTATCTTGGGCCACTGATTGTCAGTCCAGTCACACCAGTCCTCCAGCCAGACTTTGTAAGGCGGGACGTAGGCTGCGAGGCCACTTATTCCGATTTTTTTCATGCGTCCTGTATTGTCCATAGGTGAACTGTGCTCAGCCCGGGAATTCTAGAGGTCTGCGGCATACCACTCAACTACTTATTGCATTGGTCCCGGAAGCGGAGTTTCAAGCCTACTCCACAATCACTGTAATCGAGTCCGACATGACAGGCGGGTCGTGCGGAATATGGCGGTGGTCGCCGAGCAACAATTGCATTGTGTGGCGGCCGGGATCCAGCGTCAATTCCGTCGCGGTACTGGCGTCGCCAAAGTGAATGTAGTGCTCATCGGCGGGAATCGGCAGGCCCAGGTCGGGCAGCGCAGCGTCGATGATCAGGTGATGGTGGCCGGAATGGGGCTGTTCCTGGCCGGCTTTGACGACGTCCATGCCCTCGATGCCGAATTCAATCGACACCGGGGCCGAGACCGAATCGCCGTCCGCCGGACTTATGAA
>JAZFYK010000226.1:0-12077 GCA_036443505.1 Gammaproteobacteria bacterium
CGCACCACCGAGCGAGTAACCCGCCATGACTTGCGCAATCTGCATCACTTGCTCCTGATAGAGAATGACTCCATAGGTGCCTTTCAAGATCGGTTCAAGCGTGGGGTGAAAATAGTCGACGGGCTCGAGATTGCGTCCGTGCTTGCGGTCGATAAAGTCCTCGACCATGCCCGATTGCAACGGTCCGGGACGAAACAGCGCGAGGACGGCTACGAGGTCGTCGAACCGATCGGGTTGCAGGCGCTTGATCAGATCGCGCATCCCGCGAGATTCCAGCTGGAACACCGCCGTCGTCTGACAACTTTTCAGTAGCTCATAGGCCGCGGGATCGTCCAACGCAATCTCGGCAATACGGATAGGGTCGAGATTCTCCGCCTGACGCTGGCGGTTGATGGCGCCGACCGCTCGATCGATGATGGTCAGCGTCTTCAATCCCAGGAAGTCGAACTTCACGAGCCCGATCGACTCCACATCATCCTTATCGAACTGAGTCAGCGTGCTGCCATCCGGCTCACAGTAGAGCGGCATAAACTCCGTCAGTGGCGCCGGTGCGATCACGACTCCGCCCGCATGAGTTCCGGCATTGCGCGCCAAACCCTCAAGGGGGCGCGCGAGATCGATGAGCGTGTGGACCTCGTCTTCGGTCTCGTACGCCTTTCTGAGCTCATCGCTGTCGGTCAGTGCTTTGTCCAGCGTAATGCCGAGCTCGAACGGAATCAGCTTGGCGATGCGGTCGACGTAGCCGTACGGCATGCCCAGCACGCGGCCGACGTCCCGGATGACGGCTCGGGCAGCCATGGTGCCGAATGTAATGATCTGCGATACCCGGTCCGTGCCGTACCGTTGCGCGACGTATTCGATGACCCGGTCTCGACCTTCGATACAGAAATCGATATCGAAGTCCGGCAGGGACACGCGCTCGGGATTGAGGAAGCGTTCAAACAACAACTCGTGCGTGATCGGATCCAGATCCGTTATGCCTAAAACATAGGCCACCAGGGACCCGGCGCCGGACCCACGCCCCGGGCCGACGGGGATTGCATTCGACCTGGCCCAGCTGATGAAATCGGCGACAATGAGAAAATAACCCTCGAATCCCATCTCGCAGATCACGCCAAGCTCGAGGTCCAATCGCTCCGCATAGCGAGCTGCCTCTGAGGGTTCAAGGCCCGGTACGCGAGTTCGCAGCCCGTCGCCGGCCTGCGTTCTCAGATACGCTTCCGCGGTCGCCCCCTCAGGAAGTTGGAATTCGGGCAGGAAGACTTGCCCCAGCTCCATCTGCCAATTGCAGCGCTTCGCGATCTCCACACTGTTTGCCAGCGCCTCCGGGATATCCCGGAAGAGCTCCGCCATTTCCTCAGGCGACTTCAGATATTGATGCTCGGTGTACTCTCTGGGCCTGCCCGGATCATCCAGGATGCGGCCCTGTTGGATACAGATCCGAATCTCGTGCGACTCGAAATCCTGCCGTGTCAGAAAACGAACATCATTGGTGGCGACGACCGGCACGCGTTCATGTCCGGCCAGATCCACGACTTTCGAGAGATAAATATTCTCCCGAGGCCGACCGACGCGCTGCAGCTCGACATAGAATCGGTCAGGAAAAAGCGCGCGCCAGTAGCGTAAAGCGTCTAGCGCCTGTTCCGGCTTCGAGCCCAGCAGTATCCGACCCAGCTCGCCGGACTGGCCTCCGGAGAGTGCCAACAGCCCAGTCAACTTGTCCGGCTGAAGCCATTCCTTGAGCACCAGCGCGCGGCCGTTACAGCGGCCGTGAGCGTAGCTTTCAGTCAGCAGGCGGCTGAGGTTACGAAACCCTTCCTCATCGAGACACAACAACGTCAGCCGGCTGGGGGCTTGGTCCTCCGCTGTCGCTGCAATCCAGAGGTCCGCACCGACTATGGGCTTGATGCCTCGTTTTACGGTCTCTCGGAAGAACTTGACCGTCGCGAAAACGTTGCTCTGATCCGAGAGGCCGACGGCCGGCATGTTCAGCAGGAGCACCTGTTCCAGAAGCCTTGGCACTGACAGCACGCTATCTTCCAGCGAGTATTCGCTGTGAACTCGAAGATGAACGAAACGAGTCTTCGGGCTCGTCATGCTCGGCGTTTCTCCTGCGCCCGGTACACGGGTGCGTAGCTTTGCCGGTGAATCGGCGATGGGCCGAATTGCTGCAACGCGCTCAGGTGTCCCGGCGTCGGATAACCTTTGTTTCGATCGAAACCGTAAAGCGGATAAAGACGATGCCAGCGTCGCATCAGCCGGTCGCGGCAAACTTTCGCGAGGATCGATGCCGCGCTGATCGCCGCGACAGATTGGTCTCCTCTCACGACAGGCTCGACCTCAAACCGACGCGTGCACCCTCGAAAGACCGGAGCCCGATTGCCGTCTACGCGAACGTGATCGGGCACGATCCGTAGACGCAGGACGGCGCGCTCCATCGCCAGTAGCGACGCTTGCAGAATATTGATCTCGTCGATCTCTTCCGGCCCCGCGAACGCCAGCGCGAACGCATGAGAACGCTGGCGTATGGCGCGCGCGAGTCGCATACGCTGACGTGCCGTCAGGCACTTGGAATCTCTGAGGCCGGCAACTGGGTTCGCTTCGTCCAGAATGACTGCCGCCGCCACCACAGGCCCAGCCAAAGGCCCACGCCCGGCTTCATCCACCCCGGCGACCCAGGCGCGACTACCGAGAAAGACTAGACGCTGCTGATTTGTGGGACCGGACATTAGTTATCCAACAAGACTATCGCTGGTCTGCCGTTTCACTGAGCAGGCCCAGTACGGCCCGGGCCGCACCGTTGCTCGCGTCACGCCGTAGTTGTCGATGAATCGCCGTAAAAGCGTCGCGCAATTCTTCGGGTTCCTCTCCATGATTCAAGTATCTCTCGAGCGCCGGTCCCATCACGGCCGGGCGAACCTGTGCCTGCAGATACTCCGGGACCAGCTCCCTGCCTGCCAGGAGATTTGGCAAAGAAAAGTGTTCGAGCTTGTTCAATCCCAGGACTCTGAGCAGCCGATGGGTCAATCGGGAGATAATATACGCTACGACCATCGGGCGCTTGAGCAGGGTCGCCTCCAGGCTCGCCGTACCCGACGCCGTCAGCACGACGTCGGAAGCCGCCAAAACTTCCCGAGTCCGGCCAACGACGACGCGCGGCGGCGGGTCCAGTTCGATACCGTCCGTCGCCTGCAGATACCGGTCACGAGTGGCATCGTTTGCGAGCGCGACGACGACTCGCAGCTCCGGCCGTCTTCGCTGCAGCCACTTCCCGGTTTCGAGAAAAGGCCGAGCCAGCCGCGACACCTCGGAAAAACGACTCCCCGGCAGCACGGCCAGAATCGGCGTGGCAACCGGCAGATCCAGACTTCGCCGCGCATCCTCGGCGTCAACTTCAAGAGGCACCTGGTCGGCCAGCGGATGGCCGACGAAGACCGAGTTCACACCATGCGTCTTATAGAATTCCGCCTCGAAGGGCAGCACGCAGAGGACCAGATCGGTCGAGTCGCGAATGCCCGCGGCCCGGGACTGCCGCCACGCCCACACCTGCGGGCTGACATACTGCACCGTGGGGACCCCGGACTTCTTCAGGGCCGCCTCCACGGGCAGGTTGAAGTCCGGCGAATCGATGCCGATGAAGACATCCGGCCGCGCGGCTCGCAGACGTTCGATAAACTGGCGCCGCAACCTCAGCAGCCGCGGCAGATGCCTGAGAACTTCGGCCAGACCCATGACGGACAATTCCTCGGTCCGATACCAGGGCTCACAGCCTGCAGCTCTCATTCCCGGGCCGGCGATGCCGAAGAATTGTGCTTGCGGTGAGAGCTTTCGAATCGCCTCGATCAGCCCCGTACCGAGCGCATCCCCGGAGACCTCACCGGCAGCGAGAGCTACCCGGAGCGAACCGGCATTCAGCGGACGAGCCCCCGGGAGCTGCCCTTAAGCGAGCCCAGGAACAGCGCCAACTCCTCCTGAGACTCGGCGCGCTGTGCCAATGCTTGCATCGCTTCGTCGAGCTTCAGCCCCTGCCGATACAACACGCGGTAGGCTTCCCGAATGTTGCGGATTTGATCGGCCGAGTAGCCACGTCGTCTGAGCCCTTCGGCATTGACGCCCCGCGGCGCCGCGGGTCTCCCGGACACGACCACATAGGCGGGAACGTCCCGGGTGATATACGTAAACATGCTGGTCAATGCATGTGGCCCGATGTGGCAGAACTGATGCGAAGTCGTGAACCCACCCAATATCGCCCAGTCCCCTACTCTGACGTGTCCTGCGATCGAGGCATTGTTGGCGAAGATAATGTTGTCTCCCACCACACAGTCGTGCGCAATATGCGCGTAGGCCATAATCCAGTTGTCGTTGCCGATGCTCGTAACCCCGTGGTCCTGCGGTGTCCCACGGTTGATCGTGCAGCACTCGCGGAAGGTATTCCGATCGCCGATGGTGAGCGACGTCGGCTCACCTCCATATTTCTTATCCTGCGGATCGTCACCGATCGATGCGAATTGATAGACGTGATTCTCTACACCGATTACCGTGGGACCCTTCAGGACGACATGTGCTTCGATGCGAGTTCCCGCGCCGATCTCGACGTCGGGGCCGACAATAGTGTAAGGGCCGATCGTTGCCTCTTCGTGGACCCGGGCGTCGCGCGAGACGATCGCTCGTTCATGAATCACAGAGTCATGCCCCGCGCCTGGAGAATCTCCGCGGATACGACGAGATCGCCGTTGATCTCGGCCTTCCCATTGAACCGCCAGAAATTTCGCCGGCTCGCGACGAGGTCGAGCGTCAGCAGGATCTGATCGCCCGGATACGCCGGGCGCCTGAACCGCGACTTCTGGATGCCGGCCAGGTAGAGAATAAAATTTCTCTCCTCGGGCGCAATGGTCTCCCAGATCAGCACCCCCCCGGCCTGGGCCATGGCCTCGATGATGAGAACGCCTGGCATAATCGGGTGCCCGGGGAAATGCCCGAGAAACTGCGGCTCGTCCGCGTTCACGTTCTTCACCGCGACAATGGATTTCCCCGGCTCGCAGTGCTTTATCCCGTCGAGCATCAGGAAAGGGTAACGATGTGGCAATCGCTCCATAATGTCTTCCACGGTGAGACAATAGGCGTCAGTCATCAGGCTTCCCTTTCGTCGCTTTCAGTAATGCCGCCAGGCGCCGCTCGAGTGTGCTCTGACGCTTAGCAAGTTTATTCAGATTGCGGAATCGAGCTACGTTCCGGCGCCAGCGCGAAGTCTCATCCGTCGGCAGGCTGCCCGAATAGGTTCCGGGTGTCGTTATCGATCGAGTAACCGTGCTGTGAAACGTCACCAGTACGTCGTCGCACAAGCTCAGATGACCTGCTATGACCACGGCACCATCGATCATGCAACGTTCGCCAAGCTTCGTGCTGCCTGCGACACCGCCGAGAGCGGCCATCGCCGTGTGTGCGCCGATGCGAACGTTATGAGCAATCTGGATCAGATTATCGAGGATGACGCCGTCTTCGAGGATGGTGTTGTCGATGGTCCCTCGGTCGATCGTCGTATTGGCGCCGATATCCACGTCGTTTCCAATAATCACGGTGCCGAGCTGCGGGACCTTCAGCCAAGAGCCGTTATCCTGAGCGAAACCGAACCCATCGCTGCCGACAACGGCCCCTGGATGCAATACACAGCGCTCACCGATCACGACTCGATCCTGCACGGTGACGCGCGCGAGCAGCTTCGTATCTGCCCCGATACGGACTTCGGCGCCAACGACGCAGCCCGGACCGATGACGACCGATTCGCCGAGTTCGGACGCCGGCCCGATCACGGCCTGAGCGCAGACCTGCGCCGACTCAGGCACCAGAGCGTCAGCCGCGACGGTCGCCGACGGATGAATGCCGGGCTGCGGCGCAGCCGGCGGGTGCAGGAAACGAGCAATTCGGGCGTAGGTCGCGTAAGGGCTCGGCGTGAGTAGCGCAGCGGCCGGACAATCGGCCGCGTATTTCTCCTCAAGCACGACCGCTGCCGCGTTGGTGCCGGTTAACTGCCCGCGATAGAGCGGGTTGGCAAGAAACGTGATGGCGTTCGCGCCCGCGCCGGAGAGCGTTCCGACCGTCTTCACGACCAGATCGGCATCCCCGCGCAGCTCGCAGTCGAAACGACCCGCGAGGTCAGCCAGATTCGCGGGCATGCGTTTGAACTGGAAGACGTGTTAGGTCGTTACGGCGGACGAGAGAGATTGTCTCACGAGCCCTCATTATCACTGTTGTAGGACTCTTCCAGGGCCTGGAGGACATCGTCGGTAATATCGATTGCGGTGCTGAAGTAAAGCGCGTCAGCGACGACGAGATCGTAACCCGCTGATCTAGCGAAGTTCTGAACCTCCTGGAGCAGGGAACGTTGTAGTTTGGTGAGCTCCTCGTTCTGCCGAATGTTCGCGTCTTCGTTCAGGTTGCCCTGTTCCCGCGCGAAATCCCGCTCCGATTCCCTGATCTCTCGCTCCAGATTGAGGCGCTCTGCCTCACCCATAACGGCCCCATCCCGTTGATAGGTCTCCTGTTTTTCTTGCAGACTCATCTGTATCGCGACCAGCTCACGCTGCCGCGGAGCGAACTCTACTTGAAGCGCCTGCATGGCGGCTCGAAACTGCGGCGCCTGTTCGAGCAGCCTGTTGACGCTGACTACCCCAACCCTGAGACCCTCGACCTGAGCGCCCGCACTAGCTGCAACCATTAACGCGATAACCAGGAGTCCGGCCCGAGCCGAGGCCAGTGCTTTATTGTTTACTCTCATAACGATGTAATCCTTGAGCCCCCTAGAATGCACTGCCGATCGTAAACTGGAATTCCTCTGTCTCGTCCGCTAAGAATCGGTCTGTCGCCTCGGACGCGTTGAGCGGCAGGGCATAACTAAAGCGCAGTAAGCCCATCGGGGCAAGCCATTCTACCGCAACGCCGACCGATCGTTTTAGACTGCCAGGCGTGTAGTCATAATAGTCGGTTACGTCGCCGAGCTGATCGAAGAAGGTTACGCCACCTGTCGTGAAGACGTTGCCGATATCGAAGAACATCGCGGCTCGAGTGGATCCGGAGAGCTTCTCAGGGAGCGGAATAATGAGCTCGAATTGCGTAGCCACCTTCATGTTCCCGCCGTAGGGATTATTGAAAGTGTCCCTGGGACCCAAGCGGCTCTCCTTGAATCCGCGTACGGTGCCGGGGCCGCCGGCGAAGAAATTGCGGTACGGCGGCAGAGCCGTCGTCTCCCCGTAAGCGTCACCGAACGCAATCTCCGAGTTGACCTTGAAGATCCATCGCCCCCACAGAGGGACATACTTCGTGAAATCCAGCGCGGCCACATAGTACTGAACTTCGCTCCCGGGTATGGCCGCCGTAAAATTAAGCCCGATTCGGGTTCCGCGATCGGGGAACAGTACTCGATTGCGCGAGTCGTATATCCAACCGGTATTGAGGTCAAAGCTCCTGACGGCAGTACCGGGAAAAAGCTGGCCGGGGACATCGAACTGCTCGCCATTCTGGGTTACCCATTCGAGTGCCTGGAGAGAGCTGAACTGGCTCGTGAGCAGCTCCGCCCGCTGCACAGCGAAACCGAACCGTAGATACTGGACCTCGGTGATAGGATAAGACCAGTCGGCGCCCAGCGTGAAAGTCTGTGTATCGAAGGCTGAGCTCGCGGACGTGAACTGCGTGATGTCCCGAAACGACACAGACAGGGTCCGGGAGAGCTCATTGATGGTCCGATACGGATCCGTGAAGTTGATATTCGCGACCTTCGCGAACTCGCCGCCGCTGACGTTCACGCCGATCCTGCTACCCGTACCCATAAAGTTCGCGTGCACGAAATTCGCGTTCAACTGCGCGCCGTAGGTCTGGGAGTAGCCGATACCTCCACTGATCGATCCGGGCTGGCCCTCCTCGATCTCAAAGTCGATATCAACCAGATCCGGACTTCCGAGAACGGGGTTCGTCTCGTAATCGACAGACTGGACGTAAGGCAGTCGCTGAATACGTATCCGCGATCGATCCACTAACGTGTTGGAGAGATAAGAGCCTTCGAGCTGTCGCATCTCGCGACGAAAGACTTCGTCGTTGACGCTATCCGCGCCGTTGAAGTTGATTCTGCGCACATAGACCCGGTTTTGCGGATCGATGAAGAAGGTCACAGAGGCCTCTTTGGTTTCACGATCCAGTTCCGGAACAGCCTGGACCTGCGCGAACGCGTAGCCATCCGTGCCCAGACGCTGCCGCATAAACTCCTCGCTGGCCGTCAGCAATCCCTGCGAGTAAATCTGCCCCGGACCCGTCAGGATCCGTGCCCGGAGCTCCGCCTCCGGCACAACCATCTGACCGGCAAGCTTGACGTCGGAGATGGTATAGCGGTCCCCTTCGGTAATATTGACCGTGATGAAGATGTCCCGCTTGTCCGGCGAAATCGCGACCTGCACGCCATCCCAACGGAAATCGGCGAAGCCGCGGTCCATGTAAAAGGACCGCAGGGTTTCCAGATCCCCCTCCAATGCCTGCTTCGAATAACGGTCGTCATTCCTGATAAATGACAGCAAGTTGCCCGTTTGGAGCTCGAAGTTATCCAGAATCTCTTCGTCATCGTAAGTGGTGTTACCGACGACATTGACCTGCCGAATCTTCGCCCGGTCTCCTTCAATGATTTCGATCGCCACACGGACTCGATTATCGGGAAGCTCCTCTATCGGCGTCTCGATCGACACGCCATACTTACCCTGGCTGTAATACTGTTCCGTGAGCGCCTGTTTTACCTCCTCGAGCACGGACCGATCGAAGACGCTGCCCCGGGATAGGCCGACATCTCGTAAGGAGCTTTCCAACTGCTCCGTCTCGATATCCTTGTTGCCGGAGATCGTGAAGTCATCGATCGACGGCCGCTCGAGCACGGCGATGAGTAAGACGTCGCCATCCCGCCTGAATTCGACATCCCTGAAGAAGCCGGTCGAATACATCGCCCGGATCGCTTCCTGAATCCGCTGATCGGTCAGCGTGTCGCCGATATTGATGGGCAGATAGTTATAGATCGTTCCCTCTGAGATTCGCTGTGCGCCTTCCACGCGGAAATTTCGCACCGTCCACGGCTCGAAGGCCTGCACCGTGCCGGCGCCAAGGACGCACGTCAGGAACAGAAAGAGCCGCAGGCGTTTGCTGCCCGAGTTAATCATCCAGTTCAGCCAAATATCCGGGAGAGGTCATTATAAAACGCAAAGCTCATCAGCACGACCAGCAGCAAGAGCCCGAATTGCTGGCCGAAGATCATGGCTCGCTCCGACAGCGGCGAGCCCTTCACCACCTCGGCGAGCTGATAGACGATCTGGCCACCGTCCAATAACGGCACTGGCAGCAGATTCAGGATGCCCAGGCTGATGCTGACGATGCTCAGAAAACTCAAAAACGAGCCCAGGCCGGCCCGCGCACTATCGCCCGCGTAGGCGGCAATATTGATCGGCCCACTGATATTGCGAACGGACACATCGCCGATCACCATTCGTCCCAGCATTCGCACCGTCAGGGCGCTCATATCCCAGGTCTTTGCCACTCCCTTGGGCAACGCTTCCAGGACACCGTAGCGTTCCGTGGTTGCCACGCTCGCAGCGATAGCCCGCAATACCTCGATATTCTCGGCGGCCCCGATCAGCCCCCGACGCTCGCCCTGACCTTCACCTAGACGGACTACCTCGCCACTCTCTACTTCAACCGTGAGGTCTTCGCCCTGAGTGAAGACCTCGCCAATCTCTATTTCAACCGTTAGCTCTCGGCCCGATCGCTCCACGAGTGCGGTCACGGTCTCGCCCGGGCGGACGCGAACGGCGTCGACGAGTTCGCTGAAGCGGTTGATGGCCTGCCCATCCAGGCTCAGCACGCGGTCACCGGGACGCAGGCCCGCGCGCTCGGCGGCGAGCCCCGGGGTCAGCTCGCCGAGGACCGCCGGCCGAACCGGTCCGGGCTCGAAACCGAGCCCGACGAACAGAGCTTCGGGCTCCGTTAGTTCGGATTCCCGGCCACGAACATCCAGCTCGACCAGCCGTACCGCTCCGTCGGGCTCCCGTACCGTGAAATCGATTAAGCCGTCGGCAAGGAGCTCGTCGAGAATCCCGAGTACCGCGGATTCCCACGTCGTCGTTTCACGGTCCCCAACCGCGATGATCTCCTGATCCTGAAGTAGCCCGGCCTCGGCGGCGAGGGATCCCGCGGCGACCGGGCCGACGATCGCTTTGACGCCGGGCACACCGGCGACGAACATGAGCCAGTAGGCGACGATGGCGAACAGGAAATTGAAGCCGGGCCCGGCCAGCAGCACGGCGATACGATGGGGTATGGGCCGCCGATTGAACGCGCGATGGGCATCCTCGGCGGGCACCGGACCTTCGCGTTCGTCAAGCAGCTTGACGTAACCGCCGAGCGGTATGCTCGAGAGCCAATACTCGGTGGGTGGCGAACTTGACGTCTCGGTAGAGGCGCCTTGAGCGGGGAGCGGCTCTGTCGATGGGATGCGAGTAAAACGCCGGGACCGTTCACCCGGCCCACGCTCCCGCCAGCGAATCAGCGGCCGGCCGAAACCGACCGAAAATCTCAAGACCTTAAAGCCCAGTCGCCGCGCCACCCAGAAATGGCCGAACTCGTGCACGGACACGAGTACGCCAATGGCGATAACAAATGCGACGACGGCGACTATCACTTCTAACATGAGCGCTTGACCTGAGCTATCCGTTCCCGGGAGTTAGATGCTAAACCATTGAATATTATACGCGTTTTCCCTGAGTGGTGGGGGAGCAGGGGCCGTACCTAACACAGACCCTGCCGGAGCCCGTAGGTTCAGCCCGAAAGGCCGGCGACGCTGAGGCCGATGAAGAAAATCGGCACCGCGGCCGCGAGACTGTCGATGCGATCGAGCACACCGCCGTGGCCCGGCAGGATTCGACCACTGTCCTTCAGGCCCACATTGCGCTTGAACATGCTGACCGTTAGATCGCCGATCACCGAGACCAACGTCACAGCCAACGCGATCGCGACGAGAGCGCCCACCGATACACCCAGGCCGATGCCGGCCAGCGCCGCCGCGAGCGCTGCCGCTGCCACGCCACCGATAACGCCTTCCCAGGTCTTGCCGGAACTGATGTGCGGGGCCAGTTTGACCCGCCCAAGACGCCGGCCGGAGAAATAGGCGCCCGTATCGGCGGCCCAGACGATGATGAGTAAGGTCAGTGTCAGCTCCGGCCCCTGCGGCACGCTGCCGTGGATATAGACCAATAGGAACCAGGCAGGCAGTAGTGCAAGCGGCCCGGAGGCCGCGACGAGGGCCGGCGGAATTCGCCACGGATACGCCCAGAGCGAGATCGACGCCAGCACCCACCAGACCAGAGCGACGCTCGCCACCACGACCGCGCCGCGCGCATCGAACAGCGTACCCGACGCCAACATGAGGCCCACGAGCACTGTGGTATAGACGGCCGGCGGGATGCGCGGGCCGCGAACGAAATGAGCCCACTCCCACACGCCGACGATCCACAGCAGGCCGAACACGGCGGCCGCGGCCCAGGTCGGTAACAGCAAGACAGTCGCAACCATCGCGCCGCCGAAAGCCAGCGCAGTAATAATCCTCGTTCTCAGCAACCCGTGGCCCCGACCTGATCTCCGGTTCGGCCGAATCGCCGTTGCCGATTCAGGTAGAACTCCAACGCGCGGTCGAGTTCCGTGGTCGAGAAGTCCGGCCACAAGACATCGGAGAAGTACAGCTCGCTGTAAGCGAGGCTCCACAGGAGGAAGTTACTGATCCTCTGCTCGCCGCCCGTTCGAATCAGTAAGTCCACGCCCGGGAACTCCGCCATCACCAACGATGCGGCGAAACGTTCCTCGTCGATATCGTCCGGATCGAGCGTTCCCTCTGCGACTTCCCTGGCGAGTCGTTGTGCCCCGTGCGCAATGTCCCAGCGGCCGCCATAGGCCACCGCGAGTACCAGATTCATCCGCTGATTGTTTCGCGTCCGCGTCTCGGCAGCCTTGATCGCCTCCTGGAGAGCCGGATCCAACATCTGAAGACCACCGACGAATCG
>JAZFYK010000227.1:0-2466 GCA_036443505.1 Gammaproteobacteria bacterium
GGATCCTTGAGCAACTTCAACATCGGGACAACTTACCCCGCGAGGCGCGTAGCGTCCAACAGACGCGGCCCTCAGGGTATCGCAACGTAGGTAGAACTTCGGATAGACTCGGTAGGACGAGATCGAAGAAGCTCGCAGTACTCTCCGAGAAGATTAACAACGGGTGACCTATGTCGGATTCCAATGCATCGAAACAGAATCGTCGAGCCGCGGGGCCTGCCCCCGGCCGGATCAGCCGCCGGGAAGTCCTGAAAGGGACAGCGGGCGCCGCACTCGCAGGCTTGAGCGCGAGCGCCACCGCGCAGTACTCAGGCCTCATGGAAGGCGGCCTCGGCCTGCCGTTCAGGTTGCCGATGGGCGCACTGAACTACCTCGACCGCAACGAGTACATCCACAACATGGAGATCATCTCCTACACGGAGGGCCCTCAGATCAGCAGCGGCGAGCCGCTCATGACGATGTGGGCCCGCGGCGACCGGCGCCTGCTGCCGACGAACATCGGTTGGCTCGACCTCAGCAACCCGCGCGACCCGGAGATCATCGATCTCGGCATGAACATTCGAGGGACCGTTTCTTTCCAGGAGTCCACGGGAAAGTGGCTTTTCATGAGCAGGCATGGACAACCGCTCTCGGGAGCCAGTCCGCAGTATCCACACGGCCGTTATCACGAGGAGAACTACCGTCAGGCCGTCGGCTACGATGGCCTTCGCGGCATCCGGACGTATGACGTCACCGACCCGACGAGCCCGGATCTCATGAATGAGTTCAGCACCGGTGAGACGGGTAGCGGCACGCACCATAACTTTTACGATGGCGGCCGTTATGCCTACCTAGACGCGGGCTGGTCCGATCAGTTCCGCATGGAGAACGCTCAGCGGCCACACGGCAACGGGCTCATGATCGTCGATGTATCCGATCCGGCGAACATCACCGAGGTGTCGCGTTGGCACGTACCCGGCCAGTTATTCGGCGAGGAAGACGAATACAAGAAGTACTGGTTCGCGGGCGATCATGCGGCCTGGACCTCTTCTCACGGCGCGCCGAGCACGCCCGTACGCGTCGAGGAAGGCGGCCGATACGGCTATGGCGGTTTCGGTCATTTCGGGATGATCACGTTCGACTTCAGCGATATCCGTAATCCGAAAGCCGTGAGCCAGTTTCTCTGGGACGCCGAAGCGATCGGCGGCATTCCTTACCACACGGTACTGCCGATCGTCGACGGCAATGGACGCTTCACTAACACGATCATCGGCCTGCCCGAGTCCATCGAGCCGGATTGCCGCGAGCCGTTCAAGCCCGTGCAAGTTCTTGACGCCAGCGACCCGGCGAACCCGGAGGTCGTCGGCCTGTTCCCACGGCCGAAACCACCCGAAGACGCGCCGTACGCCGACTTCTGCCTGTCGCGTGGCCGCTTCGGCACGCACAACACGCACTCGTTCATTCAACCCGGGCGCTCGAATCCGGACCTCGTCGCGACAACGCACTTCAACGCCGGCATCCGTATCACCGATATCTCCAACCCGGCGAGGCCCGAAGAGCTGGCCTGGTTCCTGCCACCGCGCGGCGGCGAGATGGAGGACTACGATAGCTGGCGCCGCGGCGATACCGAGACCGTGTTTATCGAGTGGGACCGCAACCTGCTCTGGGTCGGCACACATGCCGGTACGTACTGCCTGTCGTGCCCGGCGCTCGGCAGGCCCGTGCTCGAGCCGCGTGTCATCGAACGCTGGACCGTGCCTCACGGCAACCGCGGATGGGACGGTTAATGATCGCGACGCGGCCGTCGCTCCTACACCGGTCCGACAGACCACCCGTAGGAGCGGCCGCCTGGCCGCGACTGATGAAGTTGGTCATCGGCCTGAGCCTGGTGCTGGGCACAGCGCTCGCGAATGCCCATCACGGTTTCGGTGCCCATTACTATCCCGACCGGATGATCACGATCGAAGGAACCGTGAGGCAGTTCGACTTCGTCAATCCACACGCAGTGCTTTATATCGACGCGACCGACGAAGCCGGCGAAGCGGTCGTTTACGTCTGTGCACTGCAGGCCCGCACTCAGCTCGTGAGACGCGGCGCCGACGAGACGTTGTTCACGGTCGGCGAGCCGATTCGAGTCGACGGCTTTCCGGCCAGACGCGATGAGCTCGGTTGTGAATTCGGCACGGGACACTTCGCGGACGGCAGTAGTTTCACGATGCGCAGCTACGCGGCCGAAACGCAGTTCGCACAGAACCGCGTCGAGCCGCTCGCGAGCGGAGCCACCCGGTCGGTCTTCGGCAACTGGATCCGCCCGACGCTGTCGGGCGGCGGCGGGCTGGGCCGCGCGACGGGCCAGGATTCGATTACGGCCGAGGGCGAACGCGCACGCGCGGCGTACGACCCGATCCACGACAACCCGGTATTGCGCTGCGACCCGACGAGCCCCGTGCGTCTCTGGCGCGCACCCGGCCTCGTGACGTCCATCCG
>JAZFYK010000228.1:0-3099 GCA_036443505.1 Gammaproteobacteria bacterium
TCACCCGGAAGCAGCCTGACGCTGCTCGTGGTTACGGGAATCACCTCGCCCCGGGGCGCATCAATCGACGTAATCTGTAGGTTCGCGCTCAGTGGGCTTCGCGTCGCTCGCTCGACTTCAACGAGCGCCGTCCGGCTGTCGGGCCGGGGCGCCCCCGGGTAGCCCTGCAGCGCACGACTCGCGCAGGACATCAATGCGAAAGTAGCGACCAGGCCCAAGGCGGCCTGCATGGATCTCATGAGCATCCCCCGGCTGGAGAGCACATTCCTCGGCAGAGCGTCAGGGCCGGCAGTCGGTGCCCGTCCGGGATGCGCCTTAGCTCCCGATTCTACCTAGATTCGCGGGAAATCTCCCCAAAGATGGCCGTAATCGTTAACGCATAGAGGCCTTCGTTAGAGTGAAGCCAACAAAGCGCCAATCGCCCTCGACCTTTTCCATACGGCTGACCACTTCCCTGACCTCGCTGGCGTCCGCTATCCCTTCCGTCCGGTACTGAACCGTAACTCGGGCCGTAAAGCTGACTGTAGCTTCATCGGCCGCCGGAAGATCGATTTTCAAGCCGTGGAAAGTCAGGTCGACGCTGCGAAACAGGCCTCGAACTCGAATGATCGTGCCGGCCATTTCTTCGGGGGTATAGCTCCCCACAAACATGTCGGCCGCGCCGCGAACTGTACAGGTGTTCGCGAACTTGGCCTGCAGAACGTAGGCGTTCAGAAGCGTCGCCTTGCTGGTTTCATCTTCCGATTTGCTCATCAGTCTGGCTAAATCCCGATGGGCGCCGCGGATTTCGGAAGCCGCGTTCTCAGGAAAAAGCCACCACGCCACGCCGGCCAGGGTGACGAGTAGAATGACCGTGGCGGTTATTTGCTTCGAAGTCACCAGGCTCACCCGCCGTCCGTGTAACCAGAGAGAACGTATTGTGTGTGGAGTAGCCGGGCGAATCTGCCGATGAAGTCTCAGAACAGTGGTGTCACCGAGCGCCCGCTCATGGCCTCATTTCCCAGGGGGAGTAGGAATCTGAGAAGCGAACGCCCGGTGACGAGGCTGTCGTCTAATGTCACGTGCAGCCTACCGTCGGGCGCGCCCGAGGTCTTATCCTTCTACATCGATATCTTGTCAGATGACCTCACGGTAGAAGATAGAAGCGGGCTTGATCAGGCTCTACAGGAGGCAGGCATGTACTCAGGAGGGACGGTGGGCGCCACATAGACGGCGGCATTGCCCCCTCCTGATGTACCCAGCGGGTTGAGACCCGCGGTAGCCGGAGCCGCGCCGCATCGCCACACGACTCCCAGGCTGTTCGTTTCATAGGGCATTAGAGTAAAGGTCAGCCCAACGATCAGAGCGCTTGCTTCGTTACCGAAAGTGACGACAACCACTCCGTTATCGATGTTCACCGAAGCCACATACTTGCCCTGAGTGTCCGTTGGATTCGGCGTCAGCCCGGCTTCCGTTCGGTCGACGGGTGCCTCTCCGTTGTTCAGGAACGCTTCCGCGATGGGGGCCTTTGCGTGTGTTGACATATTAATGCCTTCCGTGACCTGGGCGCGGATGGTGTAATTCTGGTAGGTGGGTATGGCGAGAGACGCGAGAATGCTAACGATCGCCACAACGATCATTAACTCGATCAGCGTAAACCCATCTTGTCTGCTTCGCATGGCAACTACACCTGTAAGAGCCTTGTCAGTCATTTCCGTGCAAAGGGCATGCCAGGATCTGCTGCTATCGAGGAGATCTCATGAATATCAGGGAGTTGTTACCGACCTGATTGGACATAATCTAGACAGGGGCCTCTTCCTCCAGACTATCCACGACGCCCCATGTCACAAGCTGACAATTTCTGTCAGTTGGCCTCCAAACGTTGCGGCAGCTAGAAATAACGCCGGATCTTTGTGACACGACTTTGAAACGATCGAGCGCGTGTCGCCGGATTATTCCGGACCGGCGACGGCAACGTCGCCGCGAGTTCTATTGCTTGGCGACTCGTAAGCCTGGATGCGGGTATGCCCCAATAATGACGAGCTGCGGCGTCGACGCCATAGATGCCTCTGCCGAATTCCGCGACGTTCAGATAGTGCTCTAGAATACGCCTCTTGGAGAGGTTTCTTTCCATGCCGATCGTCAGCAGAAGCTCGTGCCATTTTCGCAAGGGGTTTCTTGACGGGCTTAAGAAAATATTCTTGACGGTCTGCTGGGAGATGGTGCTGGCGCCATAGACCAAGCGCTTTTCGGACAAATTGTATTCCATGGCGTCCCTGAGCGCGTCGATGTCGACCCCGTCGTGTTCGAAAAAACGTGCATCCTCGGCGACGATCACGGCCCGGATTAAGTCTTGGGGAATCGTCTCGATTGAAACCGGGTTCCAGCGGAGCTCTGGCCAGCCTGCGTGACGGTATTGCTCGGACTCGTAACTGCGGATGAAGCTCGAGCGCTGGATCGGGCCCTCTGTGTACAGCTCCCAGTCCGGCCATATTCCAATCAGGTAGCCTAAATCCATCATGATCACGACCGGCAGTAGTCGCCAGCTCCATCGCAGTGCGGACGTCACGACCGGCACGCGAAATATTGAGCGAATATTCTTGGAGAATCTGGCAGGCATCAGCCGGGATGTTAATACTAAAGATTCCGGTAAGACTGTGACCTCGTCGCAACTAACATAATAACGTCACGCTTAAGCCCTGATCGCTTTAACAGATTCTGGGACGATTGAGAGAAACTCTAGAGCACGTCACATACTCAGGCTGGCAGAAGACAGATCCTGCCGATATCAATCCTCCGCTTGAGGTGACGATATGAATCGAGCTAATTCTGCGGATAAAGACTTTGACGACCATGGAACCACAACCACGCTAGACGTGCTTGAAGCAAGGGCCATGCTAGAGGAGTACATCGAAGGCGAAAGCGCCACTGTGGAACATCGCTACCAGCCGCCCCGTGTTGGCTGGATGCAGCGCATACTAAATTGGTTTCGCAGGCACTAGATCTTTTTTAAGCGCGTGGCACTAGTACACAACCAACAGAATGGGCTGCTTTATCTGTTCACCGCTGGATGAACTCGCAAGCGATGTGACCCAGATCGTACCTATGCCCGCTGTAGCT
>JAZFYK010000229.1:0-3071 GCA_036443505.1 Gammaproteobacteria bacterium
TCCACGACAAAGTACTCTTCGACGACGGTTGCCTCCTCGCTCGTCCAGAAAAATTCTCCGGCCCTCGCGAGCCCGGTCGCCAGCTCGTCCGACTCGATGATAAGTTTGCCATCCTCATATCGGCCGATCGAGCGTCCCATCGCTACATGCGGCGCATCCGGGTCCGTCTGCTGCTCCGTGAGATATACGGTCCTCGTCGTCGCCCATTCCTCGTAAGTGATCGTCACGTAGTCATCGTGCAATAAGAAATTGATGGGATAGGGACTCAGGATCACCCGAACCGCGCCGGGGTGTTCGCAGCGAACGGCCGGGTCGTCGGCGGGATCGTATGAGGCCATCAGTGCCTCGCCGTGCTCAGAGAGCATACGCGGGGCCTGCTGAATGACGCGGCCCGTATTGCCGCTGCGATCCTGCGTGCGCCACCAGTTTCCCGACAGGTCGGGAATTGCGTCCTGAGCTACTACCGAGCCGCCACAAAGCGCCGCGACCGCCAACGAGAGAATGCTCGATCGTTTATTCAATTGGATTCATCCTTAATCGATGGGCGGTTTCTCCAGGCAGGAAGGATTGCGGCTCGCCGCGTACCCACGCCTCGTGACCGGCTCGATAGAACGCCGACAACGGGTGCCCACTTTGCCCGCCCGGCATATGAAAATACCCCTGGGCTTCATCGCCGGGCGAGACCGCGAAGCGCTCCGACGCGCCGTGATCGCCCCGCTGTAAGCGAGGCGTGTGATCGCCGCCCGGCAACGGGCCGCTGTGCACGGTAAGCCACGGCGCGAGGATCGGGATCGCATTGGCCAGAGGATGCGTGATCTCGGCTCGATTGATTTGACCCCACGTGCAATCTACTAATGAGCCGTTACCGCAGGTGGCGATAGTTTTGTCGGCCGCCGATAGGAAGAAATCCTGCCAGGTCGGAAAAAACGGCGGCAGCAGATGTGCGGGTTGTTCGGTTACGAGGCGCCAGATCGGCCCTTCTGACTGGCTACGACGCTGGAGCATGACGAGCTCATCGAAATTGCCACAGCCCGATACGATACCCGACAGAAGTTCGTCACCGGTCCGTTGGCGAAACTCGCGAACCAGTCTGAAGCCTGCCGTCTCCGGATCGGCACGGCCGTTCCAGCGGACGACTTCGGCTCGTAGCTCCGCGCGGCGCGGATTCCCCGTCAGCGAGCGGGGGTCGAGCACATTGAGAAGCAATGCACGCCAGCGCTCGTGAAGTAGCGCACGATCGTCCAACTGGATCACCAGCATATCCGCGAGTGTCGCGCGGTCCAGTCGTAGCAGGCCATCACGGATCTGGCTGGCACGAGCGCCCAGGGAGTAACCGCCATTGCCGATCAGGTCGAGCTCCGCGCCTTGCACGACGCGTGCATTCGCCGTCCAGATTGCGTCCGCGTCGGGATTCAGCACGACGGGGTAGTCGTCGGACTGAAGCCAACCACGCCAACCGGTCTGTCCGTCGGCCCAGGATGAAGGCAGCCGGGGGTCGTAGCCGACCCGCAATGGGATGCGGCCCATGATGGTCCAGGCGATGTTGCCGTCGCTGTCGGCCAACATGATGTTCTGTGGCGGCGCGCCCACGGTATGCGCGATGCGTATGGCCTCGTGCACGTCGCGCGCCCGCTCGAGTTCAGTGATTCGCAGGTTGGAGGCCTCGGGTTCATGCGCGAGCCAGTGCAGCGCACGTAGCCGGCCTTGACTGTCCTCACCGACGACCGGGCCCCAGATCGTCGCGCGGATGCTTATCGGCACGCTAGGCGAGCGACGCACATCGATCGTCTCGGCGTAGATGTCGAACGGACGATAGCCATCGGGCGTCAGGTAAGCGTCCGGGTTGTCCGGATCCAGCTCGAGCAATACCAGGTCCGACCAGTCTCCGCGGCTGTTCGTAAAGCCCCAGGCTACCGAGCCGTTGCTGCCGGCAACGACAGCCGGTGCACCGGGCAAGGTGACCCCCGTGATGTCGAGTCGAGCGTCAGCGTCTGCCGGATCCTCGACGATCAGGCGCATCCGATACCAGATATTCGGTATACCTAAGTCCAGGTGCATGTCGTTGGCGACGATCGCCCTGCCGGTGGAACTCCGGCGTGCCCCCACGGCCCAGGCATTGCTCCCGGCCACACGCTCCTCGGCGACGCTTAAGTATCGTGGGGTCTGTCCGCGCACGTAGTGTCGCGTCAGCTCCGTGCGCAGGTCACAGACACCCGGACCCGGCACAGGCGGAACGGGTATCGCGTCGCCGACCAATGGCGCATCCCATTCCGTGCCCTCATTGAGAACGAATTCCCTCAGCGGGCTGGGCAGTCCGTTGTGCAGGGTGGCGTAATCGTCATCGCGGCTGGCATCGGAATCGTTGAGCTGAAAATACATCGCGAAGTTGACGAGGACCGTATCTTCCGGGCGCCAGGGCTGAGTGCGGGCGCGCAGGAGTATGTACTCGAAGGGTGCAGCCCGCAGCGCCTGTAAACCCGCGTTGACGCCTTCGGCATAGGCCGCGATGAGCTCCTGTTCCGCGACGGTCAAGTTCGCGACCAGGTCTATGGCCGCGGCGCGCAAGCGGTGCTGTCGGCGCGCTTTGTCCAGCTCGATGGCATTTATTCCCACGAGCGCCGACAGTTCGCCGGCGGCGACACGCCGCAGTAGATCCATCTGAAAGAATCGGTCCTGGCCGTGGAGAAAGCCTGTGGCCCGGGCGACGTCGAGACGATTCGTTCCCCGGACTGTCGGGACGCCCAATGCATCCCTCTCCACGATGACGGGCGCCGTCAGGCCCGCGATAGAAACCGTTCCATCGAGGACGGGGAGACTGCTACGCACGGCCAGATACGTTACCGACACGATGCAGACCGCGATGACAAGAATGACAGTCGTTAGTAGCTTCATATAAACACGATGACTCCGGCACAATCCTAGCAGGTTGTTGAAGAAGACTCAGGCGGCACAATACTGCGTTAAGAATCGACTCAAACATGCGGGGCCGCGTAGCGGCAGACTGCGTGTACACTGCGCTTTTTCGCCGATTCTTGCCTTGTCTTGCACTCGCCTGAGTCTTCTTCAAAAAC
>JAZFYK010000230.1:0-5216 GCA_036443505.1 Gammaproteobacteria bacterium
TATCGGCTCGAGGAACTCCGAGCGCACGAGTCCGTCACCGTGCTCGCCGGAGTGGGAGCCCTTGTACTCACGCACCAACGCATGCGCTTCGTCCGAGATGGAGCGTAGCTTGGCCACGTCGCTATCTTGTTTCAGGTTTAATATCGGCCGCACGTGCAGACAGCCGACCCCCGCGTGGGCATACCAGGTCCCTGTCGTGCCATGCCGCGCGAAGACATCGGTCAGCCGGTACGTATACTCGCCGAGTTTGTCCAGCGGCACCGCGCAATCCTCGACGAACGAGATCGGCTTGCCGTCGCCCTTCATCGACATGACGATATTCAGCGCTGCTTTTCGCAGCGACCAGATGGACTGCTGCAGCTTCACGTCAGCGGCCCGCAGCACGCCGCCGGGCAAGCCCAGGTCGCCCATGACCTCCTCGAGCCGATCGAGCTGTCGCAGTTGCTCGTCGCGATCATCGCCCGCGAACTCCACCAGCAGCACAGCCGCGGGACGCCCCATGATGAAACTGCTCATGGAAGAACTGAACGCCGGAATGTCGGCGGCGAGATCCAGGACGGTTCGATCAAGCAACTCCGCTGCAGCGGGGTCGAGCGCGACGATGTGCTGCGCCGACTCCATCGCGGCGGAGAACGTCGGGAAGTGGCAGACGCCCAGGACCTTATGCGCCGGTATGGGCTGCAGCGCGAGATCGATCTGTTGAAACCACGCGAGCGTCCCCTCTGAGCCGACCAATAGATCGGCGAGATTGACGTCCGCGTACCCCAGGCGATTGATGTTATAGCCGGCAACGTTGCGGGCGACTTGTGGATAACGCCGAGCGATCTCATCGGCGTTGCGCTCGTAGAGTCCGTGCATCTGGCCGGCGATGCTACTTAGCCTGTCGCCATCCAACTCCTGCCCGCTGCGGGCCTCTGGCAGTAGAGGGCCATTCGCGTGGAGGTGGAGCTGCTCGCCGTCGCCGAGGATCGCATGGATCCCGCGAACGTTATCGACCATGTGGCCGTGGCGGAGAGAGCGGGCGCCGACACTATTATTGCCTGTCATGCCACCGATCGTCGCTCTGCTGGACGTCGAGACATCGACGGGGAAGAACAACCCGTGCGGCGCTAAAAACAAGTTCAGCGTATCGAGGACGATGCCCGGTTCTACCGAGACCGTCCGGGCTTCGGGCTCGAACACACTGACAGCCGTGAGGTATTTACTCGCATCGATGACCAGCGCCTCACCGACCGTCTGTCCGGCTTGAGAGGTTCCGGCCCCGCGTGGCAGTAGCGGCACGCCGTGTTCGGCCGCGATCTGGATGGCGCAGAGGACGTCCTGCTTATGGCGCGGCACGACTACGCCGATGGGCTCGATCTGATACATCGAGGCATCTGTGCTGTAGCGGCCACGGCTGAACGCGTCGAACAGCGTCTCGCCCTCCAACTCCCGACTCAGTTGTGCAGCGAGTGGGGAGTCGCCTGCATCAAAGGGTTCACGGCGCATCGGTTAGTCAAAAGCTCATTGGTGGTTGGGTTCGAGGCGGTCTACCCGTACTATTCTACCTGTCTGATAATCGAGCACCTACTGCCTATGAATGATAATAATGGTTCCGGCTCCTCCCGAAGCGGCCGACATTTCCTGCAAGTACCCGGACCGACCAATGTCCCCGATCGAGTCCTTGGTGCGATGTCCCTGCCGACGATCGATCATCGCGGCCCGGAGTTTGCCGAGCTGACACTGGAGATCATTCCCGGCTTACGCCGTGTGTTCAATACCAGCGGGCCGGTCATGATCTATCCGGGATCGGCTACCGGCGGCTGGGAGGCGGCGTTTACGAATACACTGTCCCCAGGCGACAAGATCTTGATGTTCGACAGCGGTGTTTTTGCGCTCAACTGGAGAATCGCCGCGGATCGTTTTGGGCTCGACGTCGACTTCGTGTCCTGCGATTGGCGCCACGGTGTGGACCCCGAGACAGTCGAAGAAAAACTCGAGGCAGACGCATCTCATGACATCAAGTCGGTGATGGTCGTCCACAACGAAACTTCGTCCGGAATCACAAACTCGGTCGCTCATGTTCGCGAGGCGATGAACAGCGTCGGGCACCCGGCATTGTTGATGGTCGATGCGGTGTCTTCCGCGGGCTCGATCGAATACCGGCAGGATGACTGGGGCGTCGACGTCACAATCGCAGGTTCGCAGAAAGGCTTGATGCTGCCGCCCGGGCTGTCCTTCAATGTCGTGAGCGAGAAAGCCCTCGCGGCGGGTGCATCGTCGCAGATGCCGAAATCGTACTGGAGCTGGGAGGATCTCCTTCCATCGAACGACACGGGGCTATTCCCTTACACGCCGGCTACCAACCTATTACTCGGATTACGAGAAGCGTTGTCGATGATGGAGGCCGAAGGCTGGGAAAATATCTATGCGCGTCACGCGCGACTGGCCGAGGCGACGCGCAGGGCCGTGACGACCTGGGGACTTGAGAACTACTGCGCTATACCGGAGAAGAGCAGCAATACCGTGACGACGGTCCTCGTGCCCGAGGATGCGAGCGCCGATGCGTTACGCGCGGTCATCCTGCAACGCTATGACATGTCGCTAGGGGCCGGCCTGGGTGCTCTGGCGGATAAGGTCTTCCGGATAGGACACCTCGGCAGCTTTAATGAACTCATGTTGGCCGGGACGCTGTCGGGCATCGAGATGGGCCTCGACGCGGCGGGGATTCCGCATTCCACGGGTGGGGTGACGGCAGCGTTAGACTATCTGAAGGCTTAACGGGGCAGCCGGAATGAAACGCCGCAGCATGTCGTCTCTGACTCTAATTGTCGCGCTAGTGGCGGTGGCTGGTTGCGGCGAGCGCTCGGCGGGACCGCTGGAGCTCAAGTTCGGGCACGTCGGCGCGCCCGGTTCTCTGTTCGCGGCCTCGGCTGAAGAGTTCGCGCGACGCGCGAATGAACGCCTAGGCGACCGCGCTACGGTGGTGGTCTTCGGCTCGAGCCAGCTCGGGGGCGACGAGGTGCTCCTGCAGAAGCTCAAACTGGGCACGGTCGATTTCGCACTACCATCGACGATCATGTCATCGACATTCGCGGCCTTCGGATTGTTCGAGATGCCTTATCTCGTCGAAGATCGCGAACACATGCGACGGATCGAAGAAGAGATAGTCTGGCCGAAACTACGATCGTACGTGACCGACAAGGGCTATGACATCATTGCCGTCTGGGAGAACGGTTTTCGCCATGTCACTAACAGCATTCGCCCGATCTACACGCCAGACGATTTATCCGGGGTGAAACTCAGAACGCCAAGAGGCATCTGGCGCGTCAAGATGTTTCAGACGTTCGGCGCCAACCCGAGTCCGATGCCGTTATCGGAGGTGTTCGTCGCGCTGCAGACCGGGGTCATGGACGGCCAGGAGAACCCTCTCGCGCAAATCGTGAGCTCCAAGTTCCATGAGGTTCAGCCGTATCTCTCGCTCACGAGCCACGTTTATTCGCCGGCCTATGTCACCGTCAGCGCTGACCGCTGGGGTCGCCTACCTGAAGACATCCGGCAGATCCTGATGGAAACCGCGCGCGAGACTCAAGCGTATGTATACGAAACGGCGGAACGGATGGAAACTGAATTCCTGCAGGAGATGCTTGATGCCAACGTCGCTGTCAACGAGCCTGACTTCGACAGCTTCGTCGCAGCGAGCGAGACCGTCTATGAAGAATTCGGCAACTCCGTCGCCGGAGGACAGGAGCTCTTGGATCACGCATTTAGTCTCGCCAGTGACTGAGCTCGGCGGGCCTCACGCTGCGGCCTCGACGTGCGATGCGCGAGCCGTTCCATGACCAACACGTCGAGCAACAGATTCCGTAACGGGACAGAGCAGTTTCTCGAAGTCGTCGTCCTGGTCCTGATGGCGGTACTCGCTGTCGTCGTGATCGTGGGCGTCGGTTTTCGTAAGGCCGGAGCGGCGCTGGTCTGGTACGACGAAGTCGCCTCTATCCTGCTGGCCTGGCTGACCTACTATGGCGCATCGCTCGCTGCCCTGAAACGCGCGCATATCGGCTTTCCGAAACTCGTCCAGAGCGTGGACCCTCAAATTCGGCTCTATCTCGTCATCTGCCGGGAAGTCATTGTGATCGGCTTTTTCGTTCTGGTTGCGTGGGCGGGCTTCAGGGTGCTGCAGGTCCTGGACGGCATCTATCTGGCGAGCCTGCCCAGTGTCTCGGCGCGGGTTGCCCAGTCGGTTATCCCCATCGGGGCTGTGCTCTTTGTCCTCGCCGAAGCTTTGAGCTTCGCCGAGATCTGGCCGGCGTTGAGACGTGCGGCCGGGAAGCAGCTCGAATGATCCTGCTGCTGCTCTTCATTGGACTGCTCATACTGGTCGCGATCGACGTGCCGATAGCGATCGCTCTGGGCGCGATCACCGTCGTCGCCGTGTTTCTGACCTCGGGCGTCGATGCCCTGCCCAACGTCGCGCTGGTCCTCTTTACCGGCGCCACGAAATTCTCGCTGATCGCCATTCCGCTGTTCATTCTCGCCGGCGCGATCATGAACTCGTCCGGCATCTCGCGCCGACTCATTGCGTTCGCGTCGGCCTTGGTGGGGTTCGTTCGCGGCGGACTGTCCATGGTCACGACGGCAGCGTCGATGTTTTTCGCCGAGATCTCAGGGTCCGCCGTCGCCGATGTCGCGTCGCTCGGGTCGATATTGATTCCGCAGATGAAGGCCAAGGGATATCCGGCTCCGTTCGCCGCGGCTGTAACATCGTCGTCCGCCACACTCGCGGTCATCATTCCGCCGTCGATTCCGATGATCCTGTACGGCGTCATGTCGGGTAGCTCCGTCGTCGAATTGTTCGTCGCCGGGATCATCCCGGGTGTGATCGGCGGCTTGCTCATGATGGGCGTCTCTTATGCGATGGCCGTCCGCCACAATTATCCCGTGGAAACCGCGTTCCAACTACGACGCGTGGCAGAGACGTTCAAAGAGGCCGCCTGGGCGCTATCGCTCCCGGTGATTATCCTCGGTGGAATATTCACGGGCTGGGTCACTGCAACCGAAGGAGCGGGGCTGGCTGTCGTCGCAGCTACCTTTATCGGCGGCGTGATCTACCGGGAGCTCGACTGGCGACGGCTTCGGCAGGCCATGGTCGATGGCGCCGTGCAGACCGCAGTCGTGATGCTGCTGGTCGCGACATCCGCGTTGCTGAGCGAGTTCCTCACCGAGCAACAGGTGCC
>JAZFYK010000231.1:0-2370 GCA_036443505.1 Gammaproteobacteria bacterium
ACCATCTGGGGGAAATCGGCCGGCCGGCCCGTATCGATGAACGCGACTGTCTGAGGGTCGCCGACCAGGCCGGCGGATGAGACCCGGCGAATCGCGAGCGCCAGTCCGTCCGCTTCGCGACGCAACCAACTGACGACCGTTTCACCGGCGTCGGTCACGGCGACATCAACGTGCCCAAAACTGCCCGTCGCATCGATCTCGACGGGCGCGTCGAAGTGCTGTCCCGCATCCTCGGAACGTGCCAGGTGTACGTACGGATCGTTGTCGGCGGCGCTGAACCAGGCCACAGCCACGGAGTCTCCACTGGCCGCAACGGCCGGCCCGTTGATCGGGCAACCCGCGATAACCCAGTTGTCCGGATCCAACGGTAAGGCCGCCTGCCACTCTGCGCCCGCCATGCGCCGGAAGACGATGTCCCGCACTTCCTCGGTCGTTCGATCACGATAGACGACGACCGGGCCGCCGGAGGCGAGAGCGACATCCGGCAGGCAACAGTCGCAGGCCATATCGTCCAGCTCTATCGACTCGAGGCGCTCGCCCGCGGCGCTGAATCGTGCGTAGTGCAGGCCCGTGCCGAGTAGGTTCCCATCCTTATCCTCATAGAGGAACACGCCGTCCTGGATATAGTTACGCCCGTCGAGCCAGACGGCGCCGACCTCGCCGGCTTGGGGAAACAGGGTGACGAAGCCATGCTCCGACTCCGTGCCATCCTGATGCAGCATCTGCGGGGCCTGCCAGCTCGCACCGCCGTCCGAGGACAACGCCAGGATCGTGTCGTAGGCGAAGTAGCTATCGGGCTGGTAGCGCAACCAATGTGCGGCCCACAGATCCTTTGTAATTGGGACCACCGAGGGGATGTCCGCCCAGTTGATAAACCAGTCGTCGCCCTCCGCCACGGTCCGGGCGGCGGACCAGCCAGCCGCGCGCAAGGAGGAGAACTTCAACGCGTAACCGTCGGGCGTGGGTTCGAGCCAACTTAAGATGACCTCGCCGTCGAGACCCACGGCGAGATGCGGTTGCCCACTACCCTCCGCGGACGGGTTAGCGATTTCGGCGACGTTCACCGGACCCGGCGGCGAACGATCACAGCCCAGCGTGAACATTAGAACGACGGCTAGCGATGACATTCGCAGGCGCGCTGCGGTCTGGCGACTCATAACGGCACAGTAGCAGATATAGCGCCGACGCAATGCGAGCTTAAGAAATATCCGGATGACGCAGGTGCCAGGGAGTGGCCTCCTCGAACGCGCGCGCAAACCGGAAGACCCTGGCGTCTCCGAACGTCGTTCCGACGAGCATCATTCCCACCGGCAAGCCTGCCACGGTAAAACCACAAGGGACAGAGATCGACGGTTGGCCCGTGAAGTTGAAGATACAGGCGTTCTTGCGCCGCTCCACGTCATGATCGGGCGGCTGCTTCGCGATCGGCGCGGCGGCGACCGTCGATGTCGGCATCGCCAGGACATCACATCGATCCATCGCCGCCGCCACTTTCTCCCCGAACTCGCTCCGGAAATCCTGGGCCGCTTCGTAGTCTGAGGCCGACCATCGGGTCACGCTCGCATAGCGATGCCGGAAAGCATCGCTGAAGGCTTCGGGATCTTTCGCCAGGGCCTCTCCATGCGCATGCGCAATCTCGGAGAACGTCACGTTGACTTCATCGAACGCCCGCTCGACCTCCGGTAGATCGCAGTCGACGACGTGTGCGCCAAGCTCCCTGAATGTCTCTAATGCTCGATCGACGAGATCGACCACCTCGGGATCACCGCCGGTAAAGAAGAACTGACGCGGGACGCCGACCACCGCACCCTCGAGGGATGCGCTCATCCGCGTAAAGTAATCTTCCGCGGCGCGATCTACCGAGCGCGGGTCGTCGCTGTCCGGCCCCTGGATGGCACGCAACACGAGTGCCGAGTCGTGTACGGTCCTGGTCAATGGTCCGACGTGATCCATCGATTCGACCAATGGCAGAACGCCCGCTTTGCTGACGAGGCCGAACGTGGGCTTGTACCCGACGATGCCACAGCACTGCGCCGGTTGGCGGACCGAGCAGCCCGTATCCGTACCGATCCCCGCATAGGCCATGCCCGCCGCCACGGCGACGGCCGAGCCGCCGCTGGAGCCGCCCGGATGATGATCGAGCTTCCACGGATTCGAGACGGCACCGTAATACGGATTGATGGAAGTCGAGCCGAATGCCAACTCGTGCAGGTTGGTCTTGCCGAGCATCACGGCGCCGGCAGCGGACAGACGCTTGACGACCGTGGCATCGGACTCCGGGATCCAGCCGTCGTAAACTTTGCTGCCACCGGTCGTGCGTATACCCTGGGTCGCGATCAGGTCCTTGATGGCAATCGGGATCCCATGCAG
>JAZFYK010000232.1:0-2203 GCA_036443505.1 Gammaproteobacteria bacterium
GTGCTGTTGGACATCATGATGCCCGGGATGAGCGGCTATGAGGTCTGCGAGAAGCTGCGCGCCGATCCCGCGACCGCAGCACTGCCGGTGGTTCTCGTCACGGCGCTCGATCCGGACAAGGAGCGCGTGAAGGGCCTGGAAGCGGGCGCCGACGACTTCCTGACCAAGCCCGTCAACCAGCCCGAGCTACTAGCGCGGGTGCGCTCCCTGCTGCGCATCAAGACGCTGCACGACGAGGTTCAGGCGCAGGCCGCCGAGCTCGCGCGCTGGAACGGCGAGCTCGAGACGCGGGTGGCGGCGCAGGTCGAGGAGCTCGATCGGCTCGGGCGCCTGCGCCGCTTCCTCTCTCCGCAGGTCGCCGACGCGGTCGTCTCGAGCGGCGACGAAACGATGCTGGGCAGCCACCGTGCGCTGATTGCAACGGTGTTCTGCGACCTCCGGGGATTCACGCGATTCTGCGAGTCCGCCGAGCCCGAGGAGGCAATCGAGGTCCTGCAGGCTTATCACGAGGCGATGGGCATGCTCATCCACGAGCACGCCGGCACCATCGACCACCGCGCCGGCGACGGTATCATGGTCATCTTCAACGACCCGCTGCCCTGCGACGACCCGGCCGGCGCCGCGCTCTCGATGGCGCTCTCGATGCGTGCGCGGATGGGCGAGCTCGGCGCGCAGTGGCGCAAGCTCGGGCACCGACTCGGCTTCGGCGTCGGCATCTCACTCGGCTACGCCACGGTCGGTATGGTGGGCTTCGAGGGGCGATACGACTACACCGCCAACGGCAGTGTCGTGAACCTCGCCGCCCGCCTCTGCGACGAGGCGCACGACGGGGAGATCCTGCTCAGCACCCGCGCCTACGCGGCGGTGGAGGAGCACGTCGAGGTCGAGGCTGCGAGGGAGCTCACCCTGAAGGGCTTTCACGAGCCGGTCGAGGTCTTTCGCGTCACGGCGAGTCGAGAGGACGCGCCCCGTGATCCGCAATCTTCTGGACCGCCATTGACTTAACGCTTCGACGGGTCAGCACCGTCAAATACGACTGTCCAACGTTTCCGTAAGCTATTGAGCGGAAACGGGGTGAAATCGACGGAAAATATTGGACAATTCGAGGGTAAGCTGTTGATTAGCCGAGCAATGGCGCTTGGACTCATAATCCGTTGGTCGCAGGTTCGAGTCCTGCTGGGCCCACCAAGAACGTTCCATACGTCAACCGCTTAGAAGCCCGTGTCACCGAGTTTGCTAGGAGGTGCCTTCAATATTTTCGGTGTCTGGGTCCCGGATCGTGTTTCATTTGGCACGTCCTCGGGCGCAGCCTTAACAGCAAGCGCGGATAGACCCGAGATAGAATATGTACGAGTCAATTCGGCGTACGTGCCGTGCCAAATGCAATCCACTCGACCCTGAGCCAGGAGGCGCGTGATGGCAATTCTGCTAGATCATCTTATCGTCCCGTCTCGCTATCCCGTAACGTCGGCTAGGTCCCTGGCTGGAATTCTGAGAGTGCCGTGGGAACGGAAGGTCGGACAATTTACTCCGTTGTATGTTAACGAAACGCTAACTCTGGACTTCGACCAGCGAGAGCAATTCGACAGCCACCACTACTGTTTCCACGTGAGTGATGAAGAATTCGATGGCATCTTGAAACGAGTGTGCGGCGCGGGCATCAAGTATCGCAGCACTCCCCAGGGCACCGACGACCTTCAGCTCAACACGCGGCTCGGAGGACGTAACTTCTACTGGACCGATAGCGATGGGCACGTTTGGGAGGTGCTGACGATCAGCTATGCTCGCCAGCAAAAAATCCGCACCAATGGATTGAGCCGAGGAAAATGCTGATCTCGGCGGAAGGATAGTTCCCTACACTCTGGCCTACCTACCTCAGCGGATCAGCGGCGCGGTAGCTCCAGTACGCCGAATTTGGTCTGGCCCCATTACGCCGAACATCGGGTGGCGCCTTCGCGCGGCGGTAGGGCGCAACGACAGGCACGAAGGGAAGGTAGGGTAGAAGCCGGAGCACTACGTCTACTCGCACATCACGAAAATCCCCGGAGTGTGCGGGGGTAAGGCGACGCTCGACGGAGGACGTGTTCGAGTGATGGATATCGTCATTCTTCACCAAGATAACTACACACCTGAGAAGATGCTTGAGGAATACGATTTTCTGAATCTGGCTCAGATCCACTCCGCACTTTCCTATGCAGGCTGG
>JAZFYK010000233.1:0-3115 GCA_036443505.1 Gammaproteobacteria bacterium
GGCTGGATTACGAGATGATCGTGACTGATTCAGTTAACTTCACGGCACCCGTTGTTCGTAATACCTTCTGTCTATATCTGCCAGGGCAAGAGGTCAAGCCTTACAACTGTGCCGTGAGGAACTAGCGAATGTCCGCTTTCCCAAAAGCAGCCGTTCAGAATATACGTCTTGGGAGCGAGCCGAATGTCTGCTTATGGCCGAACGCAGCCGTGAACTAACAGTGAAGAGGTGAATCTCATGGTCACCCGGCGCGCGCTATTAACTGTACCCTTAGCTGCCGTCCTACCTCGCGTGCTCCGTTCGCAGACCGCACCGGATGGCCGGATGTTGCTTTCCATACATCAGAATACCTCCGCCGCGGCCGGTTACCGGGGCTCGCTCGAAGGCTGGGCGCGGGCTGGGATCCGCTACGTCGAACTCAGCGACCGCTTGCTGGATGCGTTCCTGGCGAACGACACGCTGCAGGCCGCGGGCCGGGTCCTGACCGACTCGGGATTGACGCCCGTCTCAGCCGCCGCAGTCCTGCCGGACATCTGGATTCCCGGGCCGGAGCGAGCTGAGTCTCTGGAGACTTGGCGCCTCAGGTGCGATCAATACGTCGAACTCGGATTGGAGAGAATCTACGCGCCATCAATCACGAGGCGCTCCGTCACGGCTGAGGATTTCGCGGCGACGCCCGACGCCATCTACGAAGTCGGTGAGATCACGAGCGCGTACGGCCTCACAGCAATGATTGAATTCACGCGGACTTCGACGCATCTGGCGACGCTGCCGACTGTACTCCGCGCGATCCGCGAGGCAGGGCATCCGAGCATCAAGCCGATGCTCGACTTCTTCCACTTCTGGTCGGGGCTCAACAAATTTGAGGACCTGGACTTGTTGGAACCGGGCGAGCTAGCGCACGCGCACTTTCAGGACCTTTCGGCCGGCCCCCGCGAACTGATCGACAACGACTCACGGATCATTCCAGGTGACGGCATCGCGCCGGTCGAACGCATCATTCGCAAGCTCTCGGAGAAGGAGTACGCTGGGGCGCTCTCGGTCGAACTCTTCCGCGCGGACATCGTGAACGCTGATCCATTCGACGTCGCTACGGAGATCCGCGAGAAGTGCGAGGCTGTGATGCGCGATGCGGAGGTGCTGTAGAAGTATGTCCGCTATTGGCCGAAAGCAGACGTCAGTTAACAGTTAATATGCAAGCTACAAGATGATGCTGTGGAGAGAAACAATGGAAACAACAAAAACAACCCCGACGCTTTTTCTTACTGCCCTCCTTGGACTGCTCTCTCCGAGCATCTTCGCTCAGGGCATGGGCGCCAACGCCGACACGATCACCCAGCTTACCGATAACGTTTACCGGCGAGGCGGAACGTCCAACGTCTTCATGGTGACCGACGAAGGTATCATCATGGTGGACGCGACCTGCGATGGTGGGGGAATGGAGTGGCTCAAGGAAGAGCTCGACCGGCGATTCGGCGTGCCCGTGAAATACGTCATCCTGAGCCACGATCACGAGATGCACATCTGCGGTCTGCAGGCGTTCGACGACACCGCGGTTGCCGTGGGCCACGTGAACATTCGCGAGCACGTCATCCGGGAGAATCGGAACACGGCGATACCCGACGTGGTATTCGATGACTACATGGAGATCCATCTCGGCGGCGAGCGGGCCTTGCTCTACTTCTTCGGCAAGACTCACAGCGATAACCTGATTCAGGTCCACTTCCCCGACGACGGCGTGCTCGTCGCGACGGACATGATCCGGGCGGGCAAGTCTATCGGTCTTCCGGATTTTCGCGACTCTGATGTCGACGGCGTCATCGATGCGCTCTATGAGCTGTCGAAGCTCGACAACGTCGATATCGTCGTCCCGGGTCACGCGGGTCTGGCCGATCAGCAATCCTTCGTGTATTTCCGCGATTGGCTGGTCGCGCTTAAGGAGCGCGTTCTCAATGAGATGGTGGCCGGCGCTACGATCGAGCAGATCGTCGGTCGCGTGACGATGGAGGACTTCTCCGATTACGGCAACTACGAGACCTGGCTGCGCGCGAACGTCATCTCCATGTGGGACTGGCTCTACCGCTATAGAGAGCCGAGTCCCGGCATGCCGGGTTCGGAGGGCTACCAGAATGCCTATCCGATAGGCTTTCCGATTGGAGAAGTGAACTTTGCGATCCAGGATGAGTGACGAGGAACGCTGACGGGTTGACAAGAATGATGGCCAGGACCGCCTCGCTGACGCTCTGCGTGCTGATGCCTTTCTCCACGGCTGCCCTTGGACACCACTCCGGCGCCGACGGGGATCCGATCCACATCGAAGGGGTGGTCGCTGCCGTACGGATGATCAACCCCCACGCCCAGATTCTCGTCGAGGTAGCCGACGACGCCGGCGTCTCCTCCACATGGCGAGTCACCGCCGCGCCTCCGGCGAAGCTGAGTTATCTCGGCTGGACGGCGGACACTGTGCCTCTGGGGGCGCGGGTCAAGATTACGGGGCGCCCCGCTGGACTCGGCGACCGCGTCATGGACCTGGACCTCATAGAATTCGAGGATGGCCGCGTATTGGTCGCAACCTTGCCCACGAGCCTGCAGCCCGGCTTTTAAGCGAGCTCGACCAGTTAGCCGTCGCCCGCAAGCACGCGAAGATGTACGTCTGCTCGTCGTCGAGAATTGCTTCGAGGAACTCAATAAACTTGTGCCAGTCGCAGAGTAGAGGCGAATGACCGCTTTCCCGAAAGCGGACGTTCAGAATGTACGTTTATGAATCGAGCTGAATGTCCGCTTATGGCCGAAAGCAGACATTCAGAGGCTGGAGATCGACGGCGTCAGAAGGATGATATCTTCTTAATAAAAAGAGTGGTCTGAGGGGAGAAAATGAAGCTTGAAAAATCGGCCTTGATTGCAGAGATCGTCGGTGGTCTCGCCATTGTAGTGACGCTGATCGCTTTAATTGCGGAGTTGAGAGTAAACACGGAAGCGATCCGTGCGCAAACCGCCCAGGCCACATTTCAGACTTCTGCCCAAAGTTTCTACTATGCGGAGGGTAATGTTGCTCTTACGAAGGCCGAGGACAGTGGCTTGGACGATTTGACAGAGGATGAACGTGCCCATGCGT
>JAZFYK010000234.1:0-10713 GCA_036443505.1 Gammaproteobacteria bacterium
CACACGTTCGAACCAGCGAGGCTCACTCAGCAGCGGGAGCCGCTCCCTTACTTCCTGCCAGGAGTCCGGATCACCACCCTGTATCTCGGTGATTACCCGGGCGTCTTCTAAATGCCCGTAGCCCACGTTGTAGGCGGCGACCGCAAGCCAGGTACGATCGGGTTCGCTGATTCGCTCCGGTACTTTATTCAGTACGCGCACGAAGTACTCGGCGCCGCCGTGAATACTCTGCTCGGGATCCGTACGATCCTCTACACCCAGCATGTCCGCCGTCCCCGTCGTCAGCATCATGATGCCTTTGACGCCGGTCGGGGATACCGCCTCGGAATCCCAGTGGGATTCCTGATACGCCATCGCCGCTAACAGACGCCAATCCACATCGGTTCGTTCGGACGCGGCCAGGAAGTATGCCTTGTACTCCGGCAGGCGCGACTCAAAACGTCTGACAAACGCGCGCGACCCGATGTATTCGAAGTCTTTCTCGGTCGAAACGCTCGACATATAGTAGCGATCGAGGATCGCGTTCAGCTCTCCGGTGGAGTGAAGCTCGGCGAAGAACGCGGCAACACTCTCACGCAGCGAAGTATCGGTCGACTTCGGCAATGCCCAGGCGATCGGCGTCTCCGGACCGATAGCGAAGGCTTCACGAGCGTCCGGGTAGGACTGTTGCAACAGGTCGAAGATATTGGAGTCGACGATGGTGTAATCGATTTCCCCAGCCGCAACGCGCCTGACCAGCTCTTCGATTCCGACCTCGCGATTCTCGAGCCAAGTAAGCTCGGGGAGTTGCCGGCGTGCCTCCTCCAGGATACCGACGTGTGCCGATCCGGCGAGTATCTCCAGCTCGCCACCCAGCATGTCCTGTAGTCCATAGGGCCTACGGGTTCCCCGCCGATAGATGATCGCCCGCCTGGCGGTCTGATAGGCCGGGCTGAAGTCGAAGATCTCCAGGCGCGGCGCAGTCACGGTCAAGCCGGCCGCACCCACATGGGCCCTGCCCTCGGCCACATCCGGGAAGATCTGCCAGAATTGCTCGGCCACGTACATACGCAGCTCTACGCCCAGATGATCGGCGTAGCCTTTGGCCAACTCGTAATCGATGCCGTGTGGTTCGTCGACACCGTAGTAGAAAGTCGCGGGGCTGTTTCGAGTGACGGCACGAAATTCTCCCGACGCAATGATTTGCTCGAGGAGGGAAGGCGAAGGCGGTACTGAACATGTCCCGAGTGCACAGCTCAAGACAATGGTTCCGAGTGTACGCGTCAGTGGTAGTCCCTTCCTGCGTCTGTGTGCCGCGGCAATTATACGAAAGAATGAATGACCGGTTGCAACTCGGGCGCGCCGTCGTTTTCGGCGCCACTATGATGCTCAATGGCTTGGCGTTGATAAAGAAGCCTCTTTCGAGAAGTGCGGCGGACAGGATGCGCATGTCAGGCGCTCCGCTACTCGAAAATAATAATTATTCGTAGCGAGATTGTCCCGCCGGAGATACGGCTCGCGTATAGTGCTCCGCGAACTGGCGGTCAGGTCACGGCATGAATGACATTCGAGCACTAATCGACTCCCGGCCGATATCCGGATTGCAGTACACGGTCATCGCCCTTTGCTTTCTCATGAATATCCTGGACGGGATGGACGTCCTGGTGATTTCCTACGCGGCCCAGGCGCTGGCGACGGAGTGGGCGATCTCGCCGGAGACATTGGGTATCGTCTTCAGCGCCGGACTATTCGGCATGACCGCCGGTGCGCTCTTGTTGGCGCCGGTCGCCGACTATCTGGGCAGAAGGACATTGATTTTGGTCTGCCTCGTGATCATGTCCGCCGGCGTATTGCTCACTGCCCATGCACAAAATATCACGCAGCTGATGGTCCTGCGGTTCGTGAGTGGGCTTGGAATCGGCGCGATGCTGGCCAGTGCGGCGACGATGACCGCCGAGTACGCACCGGACAGGCGCAAGAACTTCCTGGTAAGCGCGGTGCTGGCCGGTTATCCGGTTGGCGCCACGCTGTCCGGCGTAGTCGCTGCTTCGGTCATTCCGGAGTTCGGTTGGCGGACCATGTTCACGGTCGCTGGACTCGCGACCGCCCTGGCGTTTCCGCTCGTCTACTTCCTCCTGCCCGAGTCTCTGAATTTCCTGGTCAAGGTGCGGCGCACTAATGCGTTGGAGAAGATCAACAGCATCCTGAGGTCGATGGGTAGTGCTGAATTCAGCGTACTACCGCCTACTGCGGCACCTGCGGCACACTCGAAAGTGTCGTCTCTTTTTGCTACTGGAAAGAGTGCGCCGACCCTGTGGCTCTGGCTCGCGTTCTTCATGTCGTTCGCCACGCTGTATTTTCTACTCAGTTGGATACCGCTATTGGCGGCGAATACGGGGTTATCTCAGAGTCTCGCCATCTACGCCGGGGCCGTCTTCAATCTCGGCGCATTTTTCGGCATCCTGCTACAGGGCTACAGCTCTGAGCTGCTCGGGCTACGGCGTGCTATCGGCGTGTTCCTCGTCGCCTCCGCGGGGCTCATGACCGTGTTCGGTTACGTCTCAGGATCGGCTGCCGTCCTTGTGCTGTTCGGGCTGATCGGGTTCGCGCTGCAGGGTGGCTTTACGGGGCTTTATTCGATTGCCGCCCGCCTCTATCCGACCGAAGTGCGAACGATGGGTGTGGGCTGGGCGATTGGGGTCGGCCGCACCGGCGCCATCGCGGGTCCGGCGGTCGGCGGCCTGCTGATCGGGATGGGCCTGTCGATGAGCACGAACTTCATCGTCTTCGCCGTGCCTGTGGTGGTTGCAGCCATCGCGACGGGGTTGATCCGCTCTGCGCAAATCGACTAAGCGCCTTCACGCCTCTTCCTCCGATTCATGCGATCCGCGCGACACTTACTCATCGCTTGTGTCGCCGATCACGGCCAGGAAATCGGCCCACGGAACCGGGCGTCCATGAATCGGCACGATCGTGGTGACGTCGAGATTCAGCCGCTGCACCTGGTTGTACAGGCTCCGATTGGCGTCCGTCGCTGTCGCTGGAGGCGGTAGATGCGTATCGAACAGGTCCGCTTCGATAACGATCTGCTCGTCCGGGAGATACGCCATGAGCATGCCGTCGGCGTGCCCGAGCGGATGAACATAGTAGATGTTCATATTGCGTTCGCCGTCGCTGAGAATATAGTTCTCCGTGACCTGCTCGTAGAAATAACCTTCCGCGAGTTCAGTCGGCGGCCATAGCGATACCATGTCCGGCTCGAGCGTCCTCTGTCCGTAGTTCAAGACATCCCGCGTGTAGAACTCGTAATTCAGCCGATGCGTGATGATCGTAGCGCCGATATGCATATACGTGCGCAGCCCGCCGATGTGATCGTTGTGCTGGTGCGTATTCACGAGGAAGCGAATTGGCTTGTCGGGCATGAGCCTGACCACCTCTTCGATCACAGCGAGGTTCCGCTCTTCGTCGAGCGGTGCCTCGACGACCGCAATGAAATCTTCGAACTCCACGGCCACGCTGTTGTGAGACGAGCCTCCCAACCAGTAGACGCCGTCGGCGATCTCTTCCGTCTCTACGCGGATCGGGAACGTCGCCGTTCGCACGGAGTCGGGAACGGTGACCGGGTCCGGACACTCATTCGGCTGAATTCGGTCAAACGCGCCGCCGAAGCCGTTGTGGCCGGCGTTGATACTTTGCGCCTGGTAGTTGTCGTCCCAGCCCTGATGACTGTGCCAGCCCGTGGGGAAACGAATGCCGTCGCCGAGATCGACGTAACTCGCGTTCGTGAATTCATGTTCGTAATTCATATCTCCGAGGACGGGATCGGGAACCCACGTGTGTATCCGCTGGAGCAGGTTCTCTTTGTTGATCGTAGCGTCCACGCGGTATTTCCCTAGCAGCGTGATCGACACGATCGTCATCTTCTCCGGCGCACTGGTCGGTCCGTCGCGGCCCATCTCACCGAGCTCCCAGCGCCAGGTCGCTCGTGGATTCGCACCGGGGAGCCTCGCCGCTTTGAGAAACCCATGCGGGTTGATCCACAGGTCGAGCTGCCAGAGCGCGGCGTCGCGGGGTGGGGCGGCAACAGGCGCGCCATCCGGGCCGTCCAGGTGCCAGGCAGACTCTCCGTTGACCAGGAATCGCTGGCGTGAGTGCTGCTGGAGCGGGGTTCCGCCCAGCCAGCCCTGGCCGTATTTCCACGACGCAGGGTTTTGCCCCGGCGGGCGGTCGAACGCTTCTTGCATCGTGCCCGCTTCCCAGTTCATGGTGCGGCTGTAGTTCGCAAGCGGGTCGCCGCGTGGCCAGTCCACGTTCTTGTCGTTCAGACGCTGCTGGCCGACGGCACCGGCATAGCCGGTACCCGAAATCGTCACGCATCTGAGGTTGTCCGTGCCGATCGCCGCGGCAGCCGCCTCGAGGATCGGTTCGGGGTCCAGGTAGCCTGGCGGAAACTCCTGGGCCGCCAATTGTGTGCCCGCGAGCGGTAGCAGGAACAGCGCCCAGGCAGTGAGCGGCTGCCTTAGTCGGCTCCCGCGGGCACAGGTTAAGGTAACGTCGTCGACATTTCGACCGCGACTCTCTTTTCGGAATGACGTCATGCGGTTCCCCTGAATCTTCTTTTGGCTATTCTACTGCCAGGACGCTACGCTATCACGCGGAAATATTAAAGATGCCAGGAAAAATCCGAATAACGAAGTTCGACCACGTCGTGCTGCGCGCTCAGGACGTAGAGAAGATGATCGAGTTCTACTGCAGCGTCTTGGGCTGTTCGCTCGAAAAGCGGTCGACCGCGGTCGCGGGGCTGATTCACCTGCGGGCCGGCGACTCGTTGATCGATATCATGGCCGCGAGTCGCGATCCTGAGGAGGGCGGGAGCGTCGCGAGAAACATGGACCACCTCTGTATACAGGTGGAACCCTTTTCGGAGGCTGAGATCTCCGAGCATCTGACGCGGCACGGGGTCGAAGCGGGCAAGTTCGAGCGGCGTTACGGGGCGGATGGCGATGGGCTGTCGGTATACATACGGGACCCTGAGGGGAATGAGGTCGAGTTGAAAGCGCCGCCGGGTCAGGCGGGCGAGATGGCCACCTCGAGTTGAAAAAGGACAAGATCCAGGGACTCAACCTGGCACGCGCTGCAATATGGATACCTGGCTGAACAGACTCCGAGAAACGCTCGAGCTCCTGCCGTCATGGGCTTCTAGCCTGTTGGGGCTCTTCTTGCTCGTGTTGGTGGCGCTTCTGGCTGACCTCGTCGCCAAGCGCCAACTGGTCCGTCTCGTTCGCAGGATTTCCCGACGCACGAAGTACACTTGGGACGACGCGCTGGTCAAGCACGGGGTCTTCGGGCGCTTCGCTCAACTTCTGCCCGCCCTCGTTTTTTACTTCGGTCTGGATCTCGTGCCCGGCCTGCCGGACGGAGTCATCGTCGTCGGCGAGAATCTGGCGATTTCCTACGGCTTGTTGATGCTCAGCCTGGCTACCAGCGCGCTCCTCTCCGCGATCAACACAGCCTACGAGAGCTACCCCAAGGCGCGGGAGCGACCCATCAAAGGATTCCTGCAGGTTGTAAAGATCGCGGTCTTTGTCGTGACCGGTGTCCTGATAGTCGCCACGCTCATGGAGCGCAGTCCGGTCTTGCTGCTGGGCGGACTCGGCGCGATGACCGCCGTCCTCTCATTCGTCTTCAAGGACACCATTCTCGCGCTGCTCGCGAGCGTTCAGCTTACGAGCCTCGACATGGTTCGCGTGGGTGACTGGATCGAGATGCCGCAATGCAACGCAGACGGAGATGTCGTAGACGTGGGGCTGCATTCGGTAAAAGTTCAGAACTGGGACAAGACCTTCACTATCGTCCCGACGCATCGGTTGATCGTGGACTCGTTCAAGAATTGGCGGGGTATGGGCGAGAGCGGCGGGCGCCGAATAAAGCGGGATCTGCGTATCGATATCAACTCCGTGAGATTCCTGACCGGGGACGAGACGGACCGGTTCAAACGGTTCGCGCTGCTGGCGGATTACATCGACCGAAAGCTCGAGGATCTCGCTGCGTACAACGCGGAACTGGGTAAGGCGACCGAGAACGTCAATCTACGAAGACTAACCAACATTGGAATGTTCCGCGCCTATATCTTCAACTACCTGAAGCATCACCCGAAGATCCATGAGGGCATGACGCTGATCGTCCGCCAGCTACAACCCGGCCCGACGGGGTTGCCGCTCGAGATCTACGCATTCACCAATGTCACCGAGTGGTCCGTCTACGAGGATATTCAGGCAGACATCTTCGATCATCTGCTAGCCATCGCGGGTGAGTTCGGAATCAGCATGTATCAGGAGCTGGCCGGCCGGGACCTCTCGGCGCTGGCATCGTCACGCTAGCTGCCCACCCCCACGTACGCGACGAATCCGGCCCGCGGGTCGTGCCCTAGTTATGTCAAAGCCGCGACTCCTGCGGATACCGCAAAACCCCTTTCGCCCAACACCCGGTCTCGCCGCGAAGTTTCTAAACCGCTTCGACTCGCGCCCGGCGTCGCTGACGCGATAGACTACCCCTCTAATAATAATTCGGGTTGTCCAGCCCATGACCGGCCGAAATCCTATTGCACAATGTGTCGTCGCCAGCCTGATTCTAATTCCGGCGACTGGCCTGCAGGCCGCCACACTGATCGTTCCCGATGATTTCCCGACGATTCAGGCGGCGATCGATGCCGCGGCCGCCGGCGATACGGTATTGATCGAGCCGAATACCTACGCCGAGAGCATCACGCTGAAAAGCGATATCGCGGTCAGGGGACGGGAAGCCGCTCGGACTTTGCTCGGCCCAACCCCCAATGATACCGGCCCGACCGTTACGATCCAAAATGTCAGCAATGTCTTTCTTGGCAACCTGACCATTGTCAATTCGACAATCGGGATAGACGTCACGATCAGCTCCAACGTCCGCATTTCCAGCACCGTTCTCGATTCGGTCACGCTGGTCGCCTTGACGGTGGATGTCTTCTCGGACGTCAACATCATCAACAACACCTTTTGGAATAACACCATCGCTGTCGAAAGAGGTACGCCAGATGCCCAGATCACGAATAATATTTTCTCGACCAATACCGTAACCATCACCAGTCCCCTGCCGTTGCCGATAGATAGCAACGTCAACGTGAATTTCAACTGTTTCTTCAACAATGAGGACCTGCAGTTGGTCGGCGTGGACACGGGCTTGGGCGACAATTTTCAAATCGGCATTCCGGCCTTCGTCGACCAGCCGGTGCGCGATTTTCACCTGATGCAGGGCTCGGTCTGCATCGACGCGGGACTGGGCCTGGACGTAATTGACGACAGCGTTGCCGATATGGGCGCGTACGGTGGGGCATTCGCCGACGCGTTTCCCTACCCCGTGCCCGAGCCGGTGGCCGTGGACAGCAGTGCGGCTACGCCACCTCCGTACAACATCGATATCGGCTGGGAACCCAATCTCGCCTATCTCGTGACCAACACGAGCAACCCGGGCGGTTACCGGGTCTACTACCAGCAAAATGCATCGGGCCCGCCCTACAACGGGGTCGACGCCGGTGGCGGCACGCTGCCGTCGCCCATCGATGTCGGCATCGTGACTTCGTATACGCTGGCGAACCTGAATCCGCAGGTCGCTACACCCGAAGCGCCGATCCTGTTGACGGCGGATCCCAGGAACGGGGGGGCTGCGCTGACCTGGAGCGCGGTTAGCGAGGCCGAGGGCTACAGCGTGACCTACGGCGTCAATGCGGTGGATGAGAACACCACAGACGTCGGCAACGTGACGAGCTTTACCGTAACGGGGCTCGTGAACGGTACGACCTATCGCTTCGCCGTGACCGCTTCGCGACAGCCGACGTATTTTCTGTCGGTGACCGTCCTGGACAGCACCCCGGACAAGAATGAGAGTGTGTTCTCGGACGAGACGTCCGTACCGTTGGGCGACCCCACACAGAGCGCGTCGTCCAACGAGTTGACGGCAGTCCCGCAGGCGACTGCGCCGTACCCGGCTTTGGCGAATGAAGGATGCTTCATCGCGACAGCCGCGTTCGGGTCGGAGTGGACCACGGAGCTCAGGTTGCTGAGGCAGTTTCGTGACCGGTTTCTATTGACCAACGCCGCCGGCCGCGGCTTCGTCCGCTGGTATTACGCGAACAGTCCGCCCGCCGCCCGCTGGCTGAACAGTCATGCCGACCTGAAGCCGGTTGTTCGCTGGGCCCTGATGCCGCTCGTGACACTCGCCGCGCTCCTTCTAACGGACGCGTGGGTGACAAAGGCAATGCTAGTCGCCGCACTGGTGGCGGGGGCGAGCTGGGTTTTGTGGCGACGCCGCCCGCGTGCGCGTGACCGAAGGGCGGTGCAAGCGTCATGAGTGGACGACTGAAGCAATGCGGTTTGGCCATTAGCCTGGGCGCGCTATTGCTTGGTCCGGCCGAACCTGTGGTCGCGCAGACCGAAGATGTCTACGTGAGCCCGCGCTGGGCATTTGAGATCAAAGGCGGGCAGTTCTACCCGGACCTCGAAGACTACTCGACGTTTTACGGCAGCGACAAGACTTCGTATCTCACTTTGACTTTTTCGTACCGGCATCGTAACTGGTTGGAATTCGGTGCCGAGCTCGGTCATATGGAGGACAACGGTGTCGGCGTCCTGACGATTTCCGGGGGACTCGGTGGCGCCGTGAAGTACACGCTGTATCCCGCACAGATTTTTGCGAACTTCAGTTACGATGTTCGCCGCGGGCAACTGTTCGTTCCCTATGTGGGTATCAGTGCCGTAAGCGCCTACTACAAACAGAAGGTCGACCAGCAGCCCAGCCGCGACGGCCGCACCGATCTAGGCTATGGCGTTCGGGCCGGGTTACGGCTGTCGCTGAACCGGCTCGATCCGAGGGCGGCGGCCCGCAACCGGGACAGGCGCTTGAAGAACAGCTATTTATTTATTGAAGCCCAGAGTTTTTCGACCGAGAGTGACGGAATCGATCTCGGCGGGGAGATTTACCAGTTCGGTTTTCGATTCGAATTCGATAATCGGCAGTGACGGCAGGGCGGCGACTCAGGGTGTCAGGGATGCGATGTAGGCCACGATGTTGAGCATGTCCTCCGCAGTCAGGTTCGCCACCACGGGCGCCATCAGCGGGCTCTGCCGCGTGCCCTGCTGGATGTCCCACAGCTGACGCATCGTGTAGCTCGCGGTGCGGCCCGCGATGCCGGGTACCGGGCCGATGCCAGGCAGTTCGTCGATACCCTTCTGTTCAGGGCCATGGCACAAGCCGCACGGTACCGTCTTGCCGCCACCCGTGGTCACGAACGCTTCACCCTTCGCGACGCTGCCCACCGGCACGTAAGTGACGAATCCGGCCCGCGGATCGCGCATGAACTCCGTCCGCTCCGGGTACTCCGGCACCTCGATGATGCGCTGCCCGAGTCGCATCGGCGGCGCGTCCGGAATCGGCATCATGAGGCCGTTGTTGGTGACACGCACCTGCGGCACCTCTTCCGCTTCGACGACGCGGACCCACGGGCGAAAGTCCATCGAGGAGAAGTACTCGGCGATCTGTCTCTTTTCTTCGTCGCTGAGGCCCTTGGGCATCATCGCCATCTCGTTCGTGTTCGCCTTTCGCGGGTCGGCGCTGCGGCGAGTGCCGCTCGCGAACGCCTCGAGCTGCTGGAGGATGTACTCTGCAGGCAAACCGGCAACGTGGGCATTTTCCATCTTGCCCTGGCCGTTCGGGTAGTGGCAGAGAGCGCAGGCGCGTATGCCCTCGCTCTCCTTCCCGTTGGCCACGACCTCCGGCATCGGCGGGTGGTCGCCTGGATACCAGTCGGCGGGGCCGTAGCCGAAATACGCCTCGTTGCGGGTGAACGATGCCGTCGTATTCGGCAGACTTCGCTGGACGCCATCGTCTGGCACCGGCGCGCCGATGTACGCGCATTCGATCGCCTTAGCCGTCGGTGGGCAGGGCGGCGCGACGCGATCGCCCGGAGCGAGCGTCGTCAGTAGGCCGTACGCCCAATCGGGCCAGTCCGGCGCGGGCTGCGCACCCGGGCCGCCTCCCGACATGGCAACGCCGATCAGCCCGAGCATCATCACGACGATGTATCGCTTCATGCGCACTCCATCCGTGCAGTATATCGAATGCGCATAAGTACGTATCGCCGCGGGCGCGGAGAGCGGTAAAATAGGATCGGTCACCGGGCGCTCGTCATTCATTAACTCCCCCAGAGAAAATGAGGCCATAAGCGGTCATCCAGACGTCGTCGTTTCGCTAGGAGGACTTATGCGCTTACATACAACAGTTTTCGTGCTTGGCGCCACGGCGCTCTGGGTCGCCGGCGCGACTCAGGCACAGATTAGCAACCCTATCCCGGAGGCGGTCGTACATCGAGGACTGAACATCGAGATCAGGGAGCTCGCGCGGCTTCCGGATTCGAGCGGGATGCATCCGGTGATTGACGGTTCACCGACCGGGTGGGCGCGGATAAGCTTCGTTCGCGATCTGCCGGACGGCAGACGGTTCGCCAACGACTCTCGCGGGCCGCTCTACCTGCTTGACCAGAACAACGAGCCCTCCGTATACGCCGACGTCGCGGCTGTATTTCAGAACGGCTTTTACGATAGCCTGCAAAGCGGCTTCATCGGCTTCGAGTTTCACCCGGAGTTTGCTCAAAACGGGCTGTTCTACACCGCACACGCTGAAAAAGGAATTGCCGGTTCCGCGACA
>JAZFYK010000235.1:0-5716 GCA_036443505.1 Gammaproteobacteria bacterium
GGCGCGCACCCCTTGCGACACCGGCGGGCTAACGCCAGAATCGAGATCTGTGCATGGACATCATCCCGGAAATCGCCGCCAACAAAGATGAGATGGTCGCCTGGCGGCGGGACATCCACGCCCATCCGGAGCTCGCCTACGAGGAGGAGAGAACCGCCAATCTCGTGGCTGAGCGCCTTACGGACTGGGGGCTAGAGGTACATCGCGGGTTGGCGACGACGGGAGTCGTCGGGACCCTCCACGGCGGCGATGGCCCGGCAGTCGGGCTGCGCGCCGACATGGATGCGCTGCCGATACAGGAGACGAACTCTTTCGCCCATCGCTCCCGTCACGACGGCAAGATGCACGCGTGTGGGCACGACGGCCACACGGCGATGTTGCTCGGCGCCGCGCGCAATCTTGCAGAGTCTCGAGACTTCGCCGGCACGATTCGGTTTATCTTTCAACCGGCCGAAGAGGCTGCAGGCGGCGCCAAGGTCATGATGGATGAAGGGCTATTTAAGCTCCTTCCTGTCCAGGCCGTCTTCGGGATGCACAACTGGCCGGGCCTGGCCGTAGGCCGTTTTGCGATGCGCTCGGGAGCCATGATGGCCTCGTTGGACTGTTTCGACATCGTCATCGAAGGGCACGGCGCTCATGGCGCGTTGCCACACCAGGGCGTCGACCCGGTGCACGCCGCTGCCCAGGTCATCGCCGCGTTGCAGAGTATCGTCAGCCGGAACGTCGATCCGCTGCATGCTGCTGTAGTCAGCGTGACAAAAATCCGTGGCGGCGATGCGTATAACATCATTCCGGACAGCGTGTCGCTCGGGGGTGGCATCCGCTGCTTCGATCCGAAGGTGCGTGAGTTGCTCAAAGCCAGGATCGTCGAGGTGGCTGAGGGTATTTGCAGCGGCCTGGGTGCGCGCGGCACGGTAGATTTCGTCAGTGGTTATCCGCCAGTCGTCAATCGCCCTGCCGCGGTTGATCTGGCTGCCGGCGTGGCGGCCGCGATCGTCGGCGCAGAGAATGTCGATGCGGAATCGGACCCCGTGCTAGGCTCCGAGGACTTCGCGTACATGCTGGAAGAAAAGCCGGGATGTTATGTGTTTATCGGCAACGGCGCGGGCGATGGCACGTGCATGATTCATAACCCGGGCTATGACTTCAACGATGATGTGGTTACGCTTGGCGCGACCTACTGGGTAAAGCTCGCCCAGGCATTTCTTCGTCACCCGGTCAGTTGAGAAGGACTGACCGTCCGCGTATCCTGGCGGGCTTTTCGTATCGAGGCATGTGGAGCCACTCTCGTGTCTGAGGCCGAGCGTAAAATCTTTTTTATCTTTCCCGGACAGGGTTCCCAATATCGCGGGATGGGGTCCGATCTGGTGGAGGAGTTCGAGAGCGCGAGGGAGATCTTCGGCAGAGCCAGCGAGGTCGTCGGCTATGACATGGCGGAGCTTTGTTTCAGCGACCCCGACGGGCAGTTGGATCTGACCCGGTATACACAGCCCGCACTGGTCACTCATCAGATGGCCTGCCTGGCTTCGTTCAGGAGCTTGGCCGGAGAAGGCCGGGCGATCGTGCCGATCCTGTCAGCAGGCCATAGCCTCGGTGAATACACGGCGCTCGTCACGGGTGGGGCGCTGAGTTTTGAGAACGCCCTGGTACTTGTGAAGCGCAGGGGCGAACTCATGAGCGAGTTGGGCGAGGGCGGCATGCTCGCCACCACGCTGGATCTGCCTTCCGCCGCTGCGTTGGCAGCCGATCATTACTGCGCTATCGGTGGCTGCAATCTACCCGAACAGACGGTTATCGCAGGCGAGGATGACGATCTGGAGGCTCTGCGAGAGGATCTCACGGCAAAGTTCCCAAGGAAACGGGGGCTCAGGTTGCGTACCGAGGGCGCGTTTCATACCTACCTCATGGTTAATGCGGCCAGGCAATTTCGAAGCATCCTGGCAGACGCCAAGTTCGGAACGCTGGAGGTGGACGTATTATCGAATTACACGGGGGAGGTCCATGAGCCGGATGCAGAGGCCATACGCTCGCGGCTGTTCTTCCAACTCTTCAACCCCGTGCGATGGCTCGACTGTATGAACACGGCTTTGGATCGAGGCGTGGACACGATCGTCGAGTTCGGCGGCGGTATTGGCGAGGGCAAGAGCCCGGAAGACAGGCGCGCGAATCTCGAAAACATCGTGAAGAAGACGCTGAAGATTAGAAAGCACGAAGCGACTTATCTACCGGCGATCAATTCCGCGGGGATATATCGTGCGGCAGAGAAGTTATCAAGCAACTAGTCCGCGTCTTGCTATCCTAGCGGTCATCGGCTGTCGCCGGGGGCCATTAATCACTCAGTCGATCGGCGTACGAGCCGAATTCAATGCTAGAACTACGGAGAGATCATGGGAGCGTTTAAGGAACCCCACGGAGGGGAGTTAAAGAATCTGTATTTGCCACGGGAGGCCGTCGAGGATGAGCAATCCCACGCCCGGGATCTCCCGTCGTGGGATCTGAGCATGCGCCAGCTCTGCGATCTGGAGCTACTCCTGAACGGCGCGTTCTCTCCATTGGAGGGATTCATGGGGGCCGACGACTACAACGCCGTGCTCGCGAAGATGCGCCTTGCCGACGGCGTGCTCTGGCCGATGCCAATCACGCTGGATGTCACCGAGGCATTCGCGGACTCGATCGAGCCGGGCGCGCGTATCGCGTTGCGAGATCAGGAGGGAGTACTGATCGCGACGCTCAACGTCGATGTTAAGTTTCGCCCCGACAAGAAAGCCGAGGCGCTCGCCGTATTCGGCTCGGTGGACGAGGCTCACCCCGCAGTTCATTACCTCAACAGCCAGGCGAACGACGTGTATCTGGGTGGGCGTCTGACCGGCATCGAGCCTCCCCGTCATTACGACTTCAAGCACCTGCGGGATTCTCCAGCACAGGTCAGAGAGCGCTTCGAGAAACTCGGCTGGCGTCGAGTCGTGGCGTTCCAGACCCGCAATCCCATGCACCGAGCTCATCAGGAGCTGACTTTTCGCGCCGCCAAGGAGATGGAGGCCAACCTGCTGATTCATCCGGTCGTCGGCATGACGAAGCCGGGCGACGTGGATCACTTTACGCGCGTGCGTTGCTATGAGCACCTGCTGAGCCATTACCCGGAACAGACCACGACGCTGAGTTTGCTGCCGTTGGCCATGCGCATGGCGGGTCCGAGGGAGGCCTTGTGGCACGCCTTGATTAGAAAGAATTATGGCTGCACCCATTTTATCGTCGGCCGCGATCATGCCGGACCCGGCGTAGACAGCAATGGCAAGCCGTTTTACGGCCCCTATGACGCGCAAGAGCTCATGAAGAAGTACGCCGATGAGCTCGATATCACGATGGTACCGTTCAAGAACATGGTGTACGTGGAAGATCGCGCTGAGTACCAGCCTCAGGACGAGGTTGCGGAAGGCGCCAAAATTCTAGAGATATCCGGTACCGAGTTACGCCGGCGGCTCCGGGAAGGGCTGGAGATTCCCGAGTGGTTCTCGTTTCCTAAAGTCATCACCGAGTTGCGCAAGACTCACCCACCGCGCCATCGGCAGGGCTTCACCGTATTCTTTACCGGACTCTCCGGGTCCGGGAAGTCGACGATCGCCAACGCTCTCATGGTGAAGTTGCTGGAGCTAGGCGGGCGGCGGATCACGTTGCTCGACGGTGACATCGTCCGTAAGAACCTGTCGAGCGAGCTGGGCTTCTCCAAAGAGCATCGTGATCTCAATATTCTGCGCATCGGTTACGTTGCCAGTGAAATTACGAAAAATGGGGGAATCGCTATCTGTGCGCCTATCGCGCCGTACTCAGCAACTCGGCGCCTGGTCCGAGAACTTATCGAGCCGGTCGGTGGGTTTCTCGAAGTACACGTCGCAACGCCACTGGACGTCTGCGAGCGCCGTGATCGCAAGGGCCTCTACGCGAAGGCGCGTGCCGGATTGATCAAGGGGTTCACGGGGATCGATGATCCCTATGAAGACCCGGCCGATCCGGAGGTGCGGATCGATGCTACGAAGCTCACGCCGGATCTGGCCGCCCATCGCATTCTGATCAAGCTCGAGAGCATGGGCTTCATTCGTTAGCTGGTCATCGTCCGATGCTTGGGTATCGTCACCGGAGCGCGTACAGTCTAGCCTGAAGGATTCAGGAGACGCATATCGACTCCTCAGCGAAGCCAGGCGCGGGCGCGACTGCGCTCATATCGGCCGCCGCCGTAGTCGTGCTGATCTATGGCATGCAGGCGGCGAGTGCGATACTCGTACCGTTTCTCGTCGCGGCGTTTCTTGCCGTCATCTGCACGCCGTTGATGCGATGGATGCAGCACTACCACGTTCCGGCTGGCCTCGCCGTGGTGATCGTCATGTTGATCATCATCGGCGTGCTGGCTCTCGTCGGAATATTCATCGGCGGTCAGATCGCGGAGTTCAGGGCACGCTTGCCTTTCTATGAGGATCAACTCAACGACAAGCTGACCGGTATAGCGGCGCTATTCGGGCAGGAGACCTCGATCAGCGGCCTGCTGAGTCTGGTTCAACCCGCGTCCCCCATGGAGCTGGTCGCCAATCTCTTCAGCGGGCTACAGGGACTGCTCGCCAATTTTTTCTTGATTATGTTCACCGTCATCTTTCTATTGCTGGAAGCGTCGAGCCTTCCTGGAAAGTTACAGCTGGTGCTGGCCTCCTCACGCGGCGACCCAGATTTTTTCAAACGCTTCACGAGCGGCGTGCAACGCTACCTGGGGATTAAGACGGTCATGAGTCTCGTTACCGGTGTTGCAGCCGGAGCGTTGACCGCCGCGTTTGGACTGGACTTTCCGTTGCTCTGGGGGTTGCTCGCGTTTCTGTTCAACTATGTTCCGAATATCGGCTCGCTGATTGCCGCGATTCCGGCGGTCGTATTGGCGTTGGTACAATTCGGATTCGTCCAGGCCGCGATGATCGCCGTGGGGTATTTCGTTATCAACATCTCGATAGGCGGCATCATCGAGCCGCGTGTCGTGGGTCGCGGGCTGGGCCTGTCCACGCTCGTCGTGTTCCTCTCACTCGTGTTCTGGGGTTGGGTTTTCGGGCCCGTAGGCATGTTGCTGTCGGTGCCACTGACCATGACGGCGAAAATCGCATTGGACTCCAGCGACCGTACCGCGCCGATCGCGGTGTTATTGGGCCCGGCAGAGCGCAGTACGTCACCGTAAAGCAGCACTGAGAAATGGCCTGTTGTGCCGATCATTGGCCTGGTATAGATTGTGGCCAAGACGACCAAAACTTATGAGAGATGAGTCTGCGAGACGAAGTCGAACGACTACTACCCGGCTGGAAGCGCTGGTATCCAAGCCTGTTCGACGCTGCGTACGATCTCGGTCTCATCAGGGCGAGGGTTTGTTCGCCCGACAGTCTGCTGCTTAGCAAGAGACACTCCAAATTGCGTCGTGCTGCAGAAGAGGCTCACAGCGAAATGTGGGGCGGAAGAGCTCAGGACGGGTAGCCGACATCTTCCGTGGGCGGACTACTCGCGGAACAAAATCATTTCTCGCGGCTCATAGATAGCATCATCGTCGATGAAATCTCGTAGATAGCACAAGCGTTGGACAGACTGGAACTGCCGTGGCACCAAGACCTTTAGTACTCGCGTCTCTGCTTCTAGCCTGGACCGGGGCCGCATGGGCGGTTGAAGCGGGAGATCGTGCGCCCGCCTGGACTGG